>NZ_JBSGIW010000032.1:0-69763 GCF_053605265.1 Streptomyces sp. NPDC003943
CCCCGCACCGGCCCGGGCCCCCCCCCGCCCACGGGCGCACACCCGCTCCAGCGCCCCACCAACCCGCCGACCGTGCCCCACTGCCACAGCCGGACGGAGCGACGGCCGCGCGGCGTAGCGGCCGGAGCTGCTCAGGCCGCTGCCCCGAACCAGGTCCTCAGCGATTCGTACAGGCCGTCGTCCGTGGTGCCCTGCCAGGCGACATGGCAGTCGGGCCGGAGCAGCAGTGCCGTGTCGAGCTCCGGGACGGTCACGGTGTCGACGAGCGACGCCCAGTCGCCCGCGTCGAGCCGGCCCGTGGGGTCCAGGAGGAGCGGGCGGCCCGTGCGGGTCCAGGCACGCAGGCCCGGCAGGTCGGGCGCCCATCGGCCGACGAGCGGTCCGGTCGCCGGCCCCATGTCGTAGGCGATGTCCCCGCCGGACATCAGACTCGCGATGTGCTGCCGTGTCGCGGGCTGGAGGAGCAGCTCGCCGAAGAGTTCACGCAGGGCCGTCACATCGCTTCCCGGGCGGGTCAGCAGCGACTGCGCCTGGGTGTGCATGGCGACCCGCCGCGCCACCGGGGCGCGCTCCGACTCGTAGGTGTCCAGCAGACCTCGCGGCGCATGGCCGCGCAGCTCCGCGGCCAGCTTCCAGCCGAGGTTCACCGCGTCCTGCAGGCCGAGGTTGAGCCCCGGGCCGCCGATCGCCCCGTGCACGTGCGCGGCGTCACCGACCAGGAGGACGCGGCCCGCGCGGTATCGCGAGGCGATCCGGGTGTTGCCGCCGAGCAGCCGCCTCATCAGGTGTGGTCCCGGTCCGGTGGGCGGGCGGAGCGGGACGTCCGCGCCGAGGACCCGGGAGGCGCTGGCCCGAAGCTCCTCGAGGGAGGCTTCGCCCTCGGCCGGCCGGTCCCACTCCGTCGTCGTGATCAGCGGAGTGCCGTCCGGAAACGGCGCCCAGGCGATCAGGCCGTGTTCCGTGCGCAGGTGCCGGAACGGCGGTATGACGCCGAAACCGGGGACTTCCAGGCCGCCGTCGGCACCGACCAGCTCCGCGGGCACGCCCACGTGCCCGCTGAACGACACCGATGCGTCGTCGGTCACGCCGGGGAACTCGATGCCGGTGAGCTTGCGGACCGTACTGCGCCCGCCGTCGGCGCCGACCAGGAACGCCGCCTCCAGCGCCGCCCGCCCGCGCAGCTCGACCCTCACCGAGTCGTCGCCCTGCGTCAGACCGATGACCTCGTGGCCGCGGCGGACCTCGACGCCCAGTTCGGCCGCGCGCTCGGCGAGCACGTGCTCGACCCTGCGCTGCGGCACCATCAGGATGTACAGCGGGTTGTCCGGAAGGTCGGTCAGGTCGAGCGGGAACGCCCCGAACACGAAACGGGGCGCCGGCTCGGGTGTGGCGCCGGGCGCCGTCAGGCGCTCGTACAGTCCGCGCCGGTCGAGCATCCGGACCACCTGGCCGACCAGGCCGTTCGCGCGCTGCTCGCCGGACGGTTCGGTGAGGCGCTCCAGGACGAGGGGGCGCACGCCGGCCAGGGCGAGTTCGCAGGCGAGCATCAGGCCGTTGGGTCCGGCGCCCGCGATGATGACGTCGATCATGAGCAGACTCCTCTTCCGGGCAGGGGACATCGGCCCGACCGCCCGCCGGGCTGTGACGTCCGCGGTGGATCGCTAGGGAGTGGGCAGGCCCTGCGCGAGGAGGGCGAGGGCGTCGTTCAGCAGGCGGTCCGCCGGTACCGGCGGATCGGTGCGGAGGTGGTGTGCCATGGCGGCGTTGGTCGCGGCCATGACCGCGGACGCGACGAGGTGGGGGTACAGGTCCTGTTGCAGGTCGGTGCCGGTGCGGTCCGCGACGGCCGCGGCGATCTCGGCCTCGGCGACGGCTCCGGCCCGCAGCATCTCGCCCTGCAGGGCCGGTTCGGCGAGCATCATGCGCAGACTGGCGGTCCACTTCGGCGCGTCAGCGACAGGGTGCGCCGCGGCCGCGGCGTCCGGTCCGAACTGCGCCGGCACCGCGCGGGTGAGCGCGTCCCACAGCGGCTCCGCCGGGCGCTCGCGCAGCGCTTCGGCGATGCGCAGGCAGCGGTCGAGGTGGCGGGCGACGATCGCCTCGGCCTTGCTGGAGAAGTAGTTGTTGAACGTGCGCGGCGAGACACCGGCGGCTTCGGCGATGTCCTCGACTCTCACGTTGTCGAGCCCGCGCTCGACGGCCAGCCGCAGGGCCGCCCAGCTGAGCGCGGCGCGCGTCTCGGCCTTCTTCCGTTCTCGCAGCCCCATGGAACGACCGTACCTAATAGTGCGCGCCACGCAAAGATGCGGGGCGCGCAATATTTTCCGCTCAGCCCGTGACCTTCGCGCGGGCCGCCGCGATCCGGGCCGGGTCCCAGCCCCGGCGCGGGACGGAGTCGAGGAGGAGCCGGGTGTAGGCGTGTTCGGGTGCGCTGAGGACCTGGGCGGTCGGGCCCGACTCCACGATTCGGCCGTGTCGCAGCACCACGATCTCCTCCGTGATGTGCCGTACGACCCCGAGGTCGTGGGTCACGAAGAGGAAGCCGACGCCGGCCTCGCGCCGGATGCGGGCGAGGAGTTCGAGGATCTGGGCCTGGATGGAGACGTCGAGCGCGGCGACCGCCTCGTCCAGGACGAGGACCCGCGGCTGCGCGGCCAGGGCGCGGGCGATGGCGACGCGCTGGCGCTGGCCGCCGGAGAGGCGGCGGGGCAGTGCGGCGGCCTCGCGCGGGCCGAGGCCCACCTGGTCGAGGAGTTCGGCGACCCGGGCCCGGCGGGCGGCCGGGTCGAGGCGGAAGTGCAGCCGCAGGACCTCGTCGACGCACTCGCCGACGGTGATCCGGGGGTCGAGGGAGAGATACGGGTCCTGGAAGACCATCTGGATCTCGCGCGCCCTGGCGAGCCGTTCGGCCCGGCCGCGCGGGCGCGCGGAGCGGTCCCGGCCGTCGAGGGTGACCGTGCCGGCGTCGGCGCGTTCGAGGCCGACGAGCATCCGGACGGTGGTGGTCTTGCCGCTGCCGGACTCGCCCACGATGCCGAGGGAGGAGCCGGGCGCGAGGGAGAACGACACGTCGTCGACGGCGGCGTGGTCGCCGTACGTCTTGCGCAGTCCGCGCACGACGAGGCCGGTACGGGCGGTCACAGCGAGATCCCTTCGTCGGCGCGGTGACAGGCGGCGAGCCCGTCGCCGTGGGCCACCAGGGCGGGCACCTCGTCGGTGCAGCGCGCCACGGCGTGGGCGCAGCGGGCGGCGAAGGCGCAGCCGGGCGGGGCTTCGGCGACGGAGACCGGGCGGCCCTCGATGGGGCGGGGCGCGGGCGCGCCGGGGTCGATGCGCGGGGTGCAGGAGAGCAGTCCGGCCGTGTAGGGGTGGCGCGGCCGGTCGAACAGCTCGGTGGTGGTGCGGGTCTCGACGATGCGGCCGGCGTACATCACGTACACCCGGTCGCAGATGGCGGCGGCGAGTTCCAGGTCGTGGGTGACGAAGAGGAGGCCGGTGCCGCGTTCGGCCTGGAGGCGGGTGAGGATCGCGATGATCTCGGCCTGGGTGGTGACGTCGAGCGCGGTGGTGGGTTCGTCGGCGACGATCAGGTCCGGGTCGCCGGCGAGGGCGGCGGCGATGACGACGCGCTGGAGCATGCCGCCGGAGAACTCGTGCGGGTAGCGGCGCAGGGCGCCGCGCGGGTCGCGGATGCCGACGGCGTCGAGGAGTTCGGCGGCGCGGGCGGTGGCCCTGGCGGCGGGGGTGCCGGCGGCGCGCAGGCCCTCGGTGACGAAGTCGCCGACGCGGCGCAGCGGGTTGACGGAGGCACGCGGGTCCTGGAAGACCATGGCGGCCTTGCGGACGCGCAGATCGGCGAGGGCTGCGCGGTCCAGGGTGAGGACGTCCTGGCCGGCGACCCTGACCTGGCCGGTGGTGCGGGCCCTGGCGGGGAGGAGGCCGAGGACGGTGCGGCAGGCGACGGACTTGCCGGAGCCGGACTCGCCGACGAGGCCGACGGTCTCGCCGGGGGCGACGGTGAGGGTGACGCCGTCGAGGAGGGGCCGGGCGGCCTGTCCTTCGGGGAGCCGGAGGGTGAGCCGGTCGATCTCCAGGACGTTGGCGCGGTCGGCGGCGCCGGTGCTGTGGTGGGTCATGGTGCTTCCGGTCATGGTGGTCACCGCTCCCGCTTCGCGATCCGGTCGGCGATGCCCTCGCCGACGATGCCGAACGCGACGACCGCGAGGACGATGCAGAAGGAGGGCGCGAGCGCGGGCAGCAGGGCGCCCTGCTGGAGCGCCGACTGGCCGTCGTTGATCATGGCGCCCCAGTCGGCGGTGGGCGGCTGGACGCCGAAGCCGAGGAAGGAGAGCGCGGCCAGGTCCATCAGGGCGTAGCCGAAGTTCATCGCGGACTGCGCGAACACGGTGGGCGTGATGTTGGGCAGCAGGTGGCGCAGGCAGATGGTCCAGCCGGACCAGCCCTGCACGCGGTACGACTCGATGTACGGCCGGGCCTTCTCCTGCTGGGCGATGCCGCGGACCAGGCGTCCGACGTACGGGGTGTAGGCCACGGCCATGGCGATGACGGGCGCGGTCATGCCGGAGCCGAGCACCGCGACCAACAGGATCGCGAGGAGCAGCCCGGGGATGGCGAAGACGAGGTCCATGGAGCGGGAGAGCAGCGCGTCCGCCCAGCCGCCGCGCCAGCCGGCGAGCACGCCGAGCGCGGTGCCGAGCACGGTGGAGACGACCACGACGAGCAGCGGGCCGAGGAGTCCGGTGCGGGCGCCGTGCAGCAGCCGGGACAGGATGTCGCGGCCGGACTGGTCGGTGCCGAGCAGGTGGTCGCCGCTGGTGCCGACGAGGCTGGACGTCAGGTCCAGGGCCTCGGGGTCGTACGGGGCGAGCAGCGGGGCCAGCGCGGCGACGAGGACGAGGGCGACGAGGACGAGGACCGCGGCGGTGAACATGGGGCCCTGGCCGAGGGCTCGTAGCCGGCGCAGGCCGGGGCGGCGGCTCAGCGGGGCCGCGTCGGCGCCGCCGGGGCCTGCTGCCCCGGGGTGTGCGGTGAGGGTCATCAGGTGCCTTCCCCGTGGAGGGTGAGCCGGGGGTCGATGAGAGGGGCGAGCAGGTCGACGGCGAGGTTGACGAGGACGAAGGCCGCGACGCTGAGCAGGGTGACGGCCTGCACGACGGCGAAGTCCTGGGAGCTGACGGACTGGACGAGCAGCGAGCCCATCCCGGGCACGTCGAAGGCGGTCTCGACGACCGAGGTGGTGACGAGGAGGCCGGCGAGCATGGTGCCGCCGACGGTGACGACGGGGCCGAGGCTGTTGCGCAGCACGTGCCGGCGGATCACGGCGCGGCCGGCGACGCCGCGGGCGCGGGCCACGTCGACGTGTTCGCGGCCGAGTTCGTCGAGCATCGCGGAGCGGGTGACGCGGGCGAGGAGTCCGGCGAAGGTGGTGGCGAGGGCGAACGCGGGCAGCGTGAGGTGGTAGAGCCGGTCGCCGAACCCGTCGGGGGTGCCGCCGGGGCCGGGGAACCAGCCGAGCTGTACGGAGAAGAGCGAGACGAGCGCGATGGCGCTGACGAACGACGGGGTGGCGGTGGCGACTCCGGTGCCGATGAGCACGATCCGGTCGACGAGGCCGGGGCGCAGCGCGGCGAGCACGCCGGCGGCGACGCCGCCGGCCGCGACGAGCACCGCCGAGTAGCCGACGAGCAGGAACGTGCCGCCGAGCCGGGAGCCGAGCAGCGTGGAGACGTCCTGGTGGTACTGGGCGGAGCGGCCGAGGTCGCCGTGCAGGACGCCGCCGAGCCACTTCGCGTACTGCACGAGCAGCGGGTCGTCGAGGTGGTACTCGGCGCGCAGCGCGGCCACCGTCTGCGGGGTCGCGGGGCGGCCGTGCAGCAGGAAGGTGACGGGGTCGCCGGGCGCGAGGTGGACGGAGGCGAAGACGACGAAGGAGGTGACGAGCAGGACGCCGAGGAGTCCGGCGAACCGGCCGAGGCCGTAACGGAGCACGGGGTGGCGCAGTATCGGGCTGCGGGGCATCGGGTTGCGGAGTGGGTTGCGCTTCATCACGCGGCGCCGATCGTCGCGGCCCAGGGGTAGTAGAGCTGGGCGATGCCGGTGGGGGCGCCGGTGACGCGGCTGCCGAGGAAGACGGAGAACGGGGCCTCGTAGACGGGGATGACGGGCAGCTCGCGCATCGCGATCGCCTGGAGTTCGGCGGTGAGGTCGGTGCGGGCGCCCGGGTCGACGGCGGCGTTGGCGCGGTCGAAGGCGTCGTCGTAGACGGGGTCGGACCAGTTGCCGTAGTTCCCGAAGTCGCCGGTGCGCAGGTACTGGTAGAACTCCAGCGGGTCGGGCGTGTTGTCGTACCCGTTGGTGATGACCAGGTCGAGTCCCCTGCGGGCGTTCTTGTCGACGAAGATGCTGCTGTACGCGTCGGGGGCGACGGCCTTGAGCTGGACGTCGAGGCCGATCTGGCGGCCGGCCGCCTGGACGGCGTTGGCGACGACGCTGATCTCGGGGGCGAGGCTGCTGGTCACCAGGGTGACCTTCTTGCCGGTGGCGCCGGCGTCCTGGACGAGCTGCTTGGCCTTGGCCACGTCGTACACGGGCTCGGGCAGTTCCTTGAAGACCTCGTCGGTCTTCTCCGGGACGAGTGCCCAGGCGCCGCGCGCGGCGGGGGCCTTGGCCGGGATGCCGATGCCGCCGGCGGCGGCCTTGATGATGTTCTTGCGGTCGAGCGCCATGGACAGCGCCTGGCGGACCTTGAGGTCGCCGAGGGTGCCCTGGAAGTTCAGGACGGCGAGGTTGGCGGCGCCCGTGTTGGGGCCGAACCAGAGCTTGCCCTTGGGGGTGGCGCGCAGCCGGTCCAGGGAGGTCGAGGGGACCATGTAGCCGCCGTCGGCGGTGCCGGAGAGGAAGGTGTTGGTGCGGGCGGCGGAGTCCTCGACGAAGGCGAAGCGGACGGTGTCGGTCTTCGGCGTGAGCTTCTTGTCCCAGTAGCCGGGGAACTTCTTGAGGGTGATGGACTCGCCCTGCTGCCACTTGTCGAGGGCGTAGGGGCCGGAGCAGTTGACCTTGCCGCCCGGGACGCCGTACTCCTTGCCGGTCCTGGTGAGGAAGGCGGCGCTCTCGATGGTGCCGGGCGAGGCGGCCATGAGCTCGTTGAGCAGGACGTCCGGCTTGGTCAGCTTGAGGGTGACCCGGAGGGGGCCGGTCTTCTCGACGGTCTTGACGTTCTTGAAGGCGGAGCCCCAGGGGGAGCCGGTGGCCGGGTCCATCTGGCGCTTGAGGGAGGCGACGACGTCGTCGGCGGTCATGACCGTGCCGTCGTGGAACCTCACGCCCGAGCGCAGGTCGTACACCCAGGTCAGCGGGTCGGGGTTCGCCCACTTCACGGCCAGTCCGGGCTCGATCTTCAGGTCGGGGGTGACCCGGAGGAGCTGCTCGCAGACGTTGGCGAGGACGGTGTTGGGCGGGTAGTCGTACGCCTGGGCGTAGTCGAGGGTGTACGGCTCCGCGTAGAGCGACCAGGTGAGCGAGGGCAGCGGGCCCTTGGCCGCGGGCGAGAGCGGGGTGACGGTGTAGCCGCCGGCCGCGCCCGCCGGCTTGGTGGCGCCGGAGCAGGCGGTGGTGGTGACGGCGAGCGCGGCGAGGAGCAGACCGAGTCTGGGCATGCGCAAGGAGACCCACCCCTTTACGGGTGTCGTGACGGGCACTGGGGATGGTGGAGCCAGGTGGGGGAATGGAGCGAGTATTGATGCGGGAACGTTCCCGCACAAGACTCTGCGGCGACTTTGCGGGAACGGTTTTGCAGAGGTCAGGGAGGTGGCAGCATCACCGCATGACCACACGTGAAGGGCAGGCGGGACCGCCCGCTCCGCGGGTACGGCTCGTCGACGTGGCCCGGGAGGCGGGTCTGTCGAAGACCACCGTCTCGGCGGCGCTCAACGGCACCGGCCGGCTCTCCCCCGCCGTACGGGAGAAGGCCGTCGAGACCGCGCGCCGGATGGGCTACCGGCCCAACGCCACCGCGCGCCAGCTGCGCGCCGGACGGGCCCGGCTGATCGGCTACGTCGTCGGCGAGTTCGCCGGCGAGCCCTGGGCTTATCTGGACTCGCCGTACTTCGCGCGGCTCACCAGCGCGACGGCGTCGGCGGCGCTCCGGCACGGGTACGCCCTGGTGATGCTGCCGGCGGGAACGCTGCAGCGGGAGTGGGCGGACCTGCCCCTGGAGGCGGTGATCGTCGCCGATCCGGTCGAGGACGACCCTCTCGTGGAGGACTTCCTCGCCGCGCGCATCCCGGTCTTCAGTGACGCCTCGGTCGCGGACCGGCCGGGCGCCCACTGGGTCGACCTGGACGCCGACGCCGCCGTCCGGGAGTCACTGGACCATCTGCGCGAGCGCGGCGCCCGGCGGCCCGCGCTCGTCCTGCCGGACAGCACGACCCGCTTCCACCGCCAGATGCTCGCCGCCTACCGCGCGTGGTGCGCGCGGCACGGGGCCGAGGAGCTGGTGACCCTCGTCCCCGAGCCCGGCAACGGTCCGGTGGTCCGGGCCGTCGAGCGGGCGCTGGCAGGCGAGCCGCGGCCCGACGGCCTGTTCGTGGTCGCGGAGGCCAGCCCGCCGCTGGTCATGGACGCGGCCCGGCGGGCCGGCCTGGCCGTGCCCGGCGAGCTGCGGGTGGTGTGCGTCAGCGAGGACGAGTCGGCCGCGCACGCCGATCCGCCGGTGAGCACGCTGAGCCTGCGCCCGGCGGACGTCGCCGAGGAGGGGATAACGCTGCTCGTGGCGGCCCTGGAGGGCGGGGGCAGCACGCCCCCCGGCGTGCTGCTCACCGCCCGGCTCCAGGTGCGGGCCTCGTCCTGACCCGGCCATGAAGCCCTGACACGCGCACACCGGAGCTCAGGCCCCGTGGACCCGGGTGCCGCCGACGAAGGTCTGTTCCACGCGGGCCTCGGCGATCTCCTCCCGCGGCGCGGTCAGGATGTCGCGGTCGAGGACGACGAGGTCGGCGAGGTGGCCGGGGCGCAGGCTGCCCGCGTCGTCGTGGCCGTTCACGTGCGCGGAGCCGGCCGTGTAGGCGGCGAGGGCGGTGGGCAGGTCGAGGCGCTGCTCGGCGAGGAAGACCCGGCCGTCGGTGGCGCCGGGCTCGGCGCGGTTGACCGCGACGTGGATGCCGGCGAGCGGGTCGGGGCTGCTGACCGGCCAGTCGCTGCCGGCGACCAGGGTGGCGCCGGCGCGTACGAGGTCGCCGAACGGGTACTGCCAGGCGGCGCGTTCGGGGCCGAGGAAGGGGATGGTCAGCTCGTCCATCTGCGGTTCGTGCGCGGCCCACAGCGGCTGGATGTTGGCGAGCGCGCCGAGCCGGGCGAAGCGCGCGAGGTCGTCGGGGTGCACGACCTGGAGGTGCGCCAGGTGGTGGCGGTTTCCGCGGCGTCCGTTGGCGGCGATCGCCGCCTCGATCGCGTCCAGGGCCTCGCGCACGGCGCGGTCGCCGAGCGCGTGGAAGTGCACCTGGAAGTCGAGGGCGTCCAGCGCGGTGACATGGTCGCGCAGCGCCACCGGGTCGACGAAGCTGAGACCGGTGTTGGCGGTGGCGCAGCCGCAGCCGTCGAGGTAGGGGCTGGTCATGGCGGCGGTGAAGTTCTCGGCGATGCCGTCCTGCATGATCTTCACGGAGCCGGCCCGGAACCGTCCGAGGCTCAGCTCCTTGCGCAGGGCGACCAGTTCGGGGATCTGCTCGGCACCGCGCGCCCGGTCCCACCACAGCGCGCCGGTGACCCGGGCGGTGAGGGTGCCGTCCGCGGCGGCCGCCATGTAGGCGTCGGAGGGGTCGGGCTTGCCGCTGAACTCGCCGAGGAGGGCGTCCTGCCAGCCGGTGACGCCGAGCGAGTGCAGCAGGGCCTGGGCGCGCAGCAGTCCGGCGACGCGGTCGGCCCGGGTGCCGGCCGGGACGTGCCGGGAGACCAGGGCGGCCGCGCCCTCCTGGAGGACGCCCGTGGGGTTGCCGTCGGCGTCGCGCTCGATCCGGCCGTCGGCCGGGTCGGGGGTGTCGGCGGTGATCCCGGCGATCTCCAGGGCGCGGGAGTTGACCCAGGAGCCGTGGTGGTCGCGGTTGACGAGGCAGACGGGACGGTCGGCGACGAGCTCGTCGAGCAACTGCCGGGTGGGCAGGCCGCCTTCGAAGCTCTCCATGGACCAGCCGCCGCCGGTGATCCACTCGTGGTCGGGGTGGGCGGCGGCGAAGCCGGCGATGATCCGGCGGTAGTCGTCGACGCCGGTGGTGCCGCTGAGGTCGCACTCGGCCAGCTCCACGCCGCCGTACACGGCGTGGATGTGCGAGTCCTGGAAGCCGGGGATCAGCAACCTGCCGGCGAGGTCGACGACTTCGGTCGACGGGCCGATGAGTTCGCGCACCTCGTCGTGGCCGACGGCGGTGATCCGCTCGCCGGTGACGGCGAGGGAGGTGGCCCGGGTGCGGGCGGGGTCGCCGGTGAAGACGGGGCCACCGGTGAAGACCAGGTCGGCCGTGCTCATGTGCGTACTCCTGGAGGGTGAGGGGCTCGGCGCGGGGTCCGGGGCAGGGCCGGGCGGGGCCGAGGTGCGCCATGGAACAGCCGCCGCCGCAAACACGTCAAGGGTGTTGTCGTAAGGCGTCCCCGGGTAGGGTCCGGCCATGGCCGAACGAGTTGTTCCGGAGGACCGGCGGCGGCGCCGCCGCCCCACCAAGCAGGGCACCGTGCTCTCCGAGCGGGTGATCGTCGAGACGGCGCTGCGGCTGGTCGCCCAGCACGGCGCGGAGGCACTGTCCGTACGACGCCTGGGCGCCGCCCTGGGCGCCGACCCCAGCGCGCTCTACCGCTACTTCCGCAACACCGACGACCTGCTGCTCGCCCTCGCCGACGAGATGGTCGGGCTTGCGCAGGCGGGCTGGCGGGCGACCGGTGACTGGCGCGTCGACCTGCACGCGATCGCCTCGCGCATCCACGCCGCCTACCTGGCCCACCCGCAGGTCGCCGCGCTCGCCGCGCACCGCACGACCGGTCGCACCCACGAGGCCCGCGCCGTCGAGGCGATCCTCGGCGTGCTCCGCCGCGCCGGCTTCCCGGACGCGGAGGCGGTCCGGATCTACCACGCCTTCGTCGACCAGGCCCTCGCCTTCGCCGCCCTCGACGCCGCCGCCCAGGCCCTCCCGGAGCCGGCCCGCGAGGCCGACGAGCAGGTCTGGCACGCCGCGTACGGCAAGCTCTCCGCCGACACCCACCCCAACGTGGCGGCCACCTTCCCGCTGCTCGCGGCGGACATGCGGGACAGCGGCCACCCGTTCGCGCTCGAACTGATGCTGGAAGCGGTGGGAGCGAGGCTGGCGACGCTCGGGGAGGGGTAGGGCGGCCGGTTCCCGGGCGGGGGCGGGGTGGCGCCGCTTACGACAACACCATTGACGGTAATCCGTCCGGGCCGGTCTCATGGCGGCACTTCGGAGGCCCGTGGCCCGCTGGCCCGCCTCCGCGATCCGAAGGAGCACCGCACATGGACCCCGTACACGCGCTCCGGGACGCCTCGCCCACCCCCTTCTGGCTGGACGACGCCGACCACCGGCCGCCCGCCGCGCCCGCTCTCGTGGGCGCTGCCGACTGCGATCTGCTCGTGGTCGGCGGCGGCTACAGCGGGCTGTGGACCGCGCTGATCGCGAAGGAGCGGGACCCGTCCGCCGATGTGGTGCTGATCGAGGCGGGTGAGGTCGGCGCCGCCGCGTCCGGGCGCAACGGCGGCTTCTGCGAGTCGAGCCTCACGCACGGACTCGGCAACGGGATCGCCCGCTGGCCCGGTGAGATCGCCCGGCTGGAGCGGCTCGGCCGGGAGAACCTCCATGCCATCGAGGACACGCTGAAGCGGCACGGCATCGACTGCGACTGGGAGCGCTCCGGCTCGCTGGTCGTGGCGACCGAGCCGTACCAGCTCGCCGGCCTGAAGGAGGAGGCCGAGGCCGCCGCGCGGTACGGCGCCGAGGTCGCGCTGCTCGACGAGGCCGCCGTGCGCGCCGAGATCGACTCCCCGTCGTTCCTCGGCGGCGTGTGGAACAAGGACGGCGTCGCCATGGTCAACCCGGCCCGGCTCGCCTGGGGCCTCAAGCGGGCGTGCCAGGAACTGGACGTCCGGGTGTACGAGCACACGCCGGGCACCGGGCTGACCGAGGACGGCGCGCGGATCGCGGTGTCCACGCCGTACGGCCGGGTGCGCGCCCGGCGGGTGGCGCTGGCCACCAACGCCTATCCCTCGCTGCTCCGCCGGCACCGCCCGTACACCGTCCCGGTCTACGACTACGCCCTGATGACCGAGCCCCTGACGGACGATCAGCTCGCCGCCGTGGGCTGGCGGAACCGGCAGGGCTTCGCCGACTGCGCCAACCGCTTCCACTACGTCCGGCTGTCCGCCGACAACCGGATCCTGTGGGGCGGCTTCGACGCCGTGTACCGCTACGGCGGCGGCGTGCGCGCCGAACGCGACCAGCGCCACGAGACCTTCGCGACCCTGGCCCGGCACTTCGCCGAGACCTTCCCGCAGCTCGCCGGCGTCCGGTTCAGCCACGCGTGGGGCGGCGCCATCGACACCAGCACCCGCTTCTGCGTCTTCTTCGACACCAGCCACCGCGGCCGGGTGGCGTACGCGGCCGGCTACACCGGCCTCGGCGTGGGCGCCACCCGCTTCGGCGCCGAGGTCATGCTCGACCTGCTGGCCGGCGAGCGCACCGAGCGCACCTCCCTGGAGCTCGTGCGCCGCAAGCCGCTGCCGTTCCCGCCCGAGCCGGTGCGCGCCCTCGGCATCGGCATCACCCAGTGGTCCCTCGCCCGCGCCGACGCCCACGAGGGACGCCGCAATCTGTGGCTGCGCGCCCTGGACCGGGCGGGCCTCGGCTTCGACAGCTGAGCCCGCTCGATCCACTCCGTTCACCGCGCGTTCGTCCCCCGACTCGTCTCCGTAGAAGCGGTGTTGGGCTCCGCGACGGGTGCCCCGTGTGCGCTGTGCGCATGGCCGGCAAGCGGGTGACTCCATGGTGGTACGCGGCGGCGCTGGCCGCCCTGGCCGCCGGCGCTTGCGTCACCCGCGGGGACGCGGCCCGGGGCGGCTGCGCGTCCTCCGTCCCGTACGTCTCGGGGACCGCAGGACACGCCGCGTACCGCATACCGGCCGTGGTCCGCACCCCCGCCGGCACCCTGCTCGCCTTCGCCGAGGGCCGGGCGCGGGCCGCCGGGGACGCGGGCGCCGTGGACATCGTGGTGCGGCGCTCGACCGACGGCGGCTGTACGTGGGGGCCGCAGCGGGTGGTGACCGCGGGGCACGGCGACACCCGGGGCAATCCGGCGCCGGTGGTCGATCCGGGGAGCGGCGACGTGGTGCTGCTCTCGACGGGCAACGCCGGCGCGGTGACGGAGTCGATGATCCTGGCGGGCCGGGTGACGGCGGCGCAGGGACGGCGGGTGTACGTGCAACGCAGCGCGGACGACGGGCGCAGCTTCTCGGCGCCCCGCGAGATCACTTCCTCCGTGAAGAGGACCGGCTGGCGCTGGTACGCGACGGGGCCCGGCCACGCGATCGCCCTCACCCGCGGCCCGCACGCCGGCCGGCTCGTCGTGGCCGCCGACCACTCGGCCGCTCCCCCGCCGGGCTCGCCCGACACGGGCCGCGAGCCGCGCTGGTACGGGGCGCACGCGCTGCTCAGCGACGACGGCGGGCACAGCTGGCGGATCGGCTGGGCGGACGAGTCGTACGAGGGCACGGTCGACACCAACGAGTCGGCGGCGGCCGAACTCGCGGACGGACGGCTCTACTTCACGGCCCGCGACCAGCTCGGCAGCAGCCCCGGCAACCGGGCCGACAGCACGTCGAGCGACGGCGGCGAGAGCCTCGACCGCCCGTTCGCGCCACAGCCCGCGCTCGACGCCGTACCCGTCGTGGAGGGCGGTCTGCTGGCCGTGCACGACGGCGGGCTGCTCTTCTCCGCGCCCTCGGTGCCGACCGCCCGCCGCGACCTCGCCCTGTGGGCCGGCGCGGACGGCGGCCGCACCTTCGCCCCGGCGCTCACGCTCCCGCGCCGCCCGGCCGGCTACTCGGACCTGGTCCGGGTGGACGCGGGGACGGTGGGTGTGCTGTACGAGACGGGTGAGCGCGGCCCGTACGAGACGATCGCCTTCCGCCGCGTGCCGCTGTCGGCGCTCAGGCGGTAGCCGCGCCCGGGCCTGTCATCACGCGCCGCCCGCGCCGCCGTTGCCCGGCGGGGCGAGGAGATCGGGGACCGCGCCCGCGTGCGCCGCGTAGTCCGGCTCCCCTTCGTCGTAGTACGTGTTCCTCTGCATTCCGTCGACCCACAGGACGAGTGAACGGGCTTCCTGCAGCGCCGCGATGATGTTCGCGTACAGGGCGGCGTAGGCCGTCCGGCTCGCGGTGAGCCACTGCTCGAACGCCGCCGTCCTGTTCCCGACCCGCTCCGCCAGCACCCTGGCGCGCGCGTCGTCGTCGAAGATCTTCGACTCCAGGAAGGTCGACCAGGCTCCCGCACCCGCTATGTACTCTGCGGGGATCGCCCACGTTCCCGCGGTTTCCGCATACGGCGGCGCCACGTCTCCGACGGTTTCGGCCAGTTGGACGAGACGCCTGCTGAAATCGCCGTACGTCGTGGAGTTCGCGTCGTCCGCCTGCCCGCCCACGGTGGGAAGTGTCGCGATGAACGAATAGTGCGCCACGGTGGTGTCCGACGGGTGACCGCTCGCATCGGCGGCGGTTGCCGCGGCGCGGAGTCGGTTCACCCGGGTCACCACATTCTGCAACCTGTTCGACGAGTTCTGGAAAAGGGCTCCTGCCGGCCTGTAGTTCGCCGTTCCGGGCTCTCCCTTCGCCGGCCTCGTGATGGTCTTGACTCCGCCGTCCGCGTTCTTCAGAAAGTTCTTCATGGCGGCGTTGATCGCGTCCGCGACGGCTTCTCCCGTCGCACCGAGGGCGTTGAAGACGTGGTCGCCCTGACTGTGGCCGCCGCCGGGGGCTCGCTGGACCGGCGCGGACCGGTCCGCGCCGCCCGGCTCGCGCGCCGCCCGCGCGGTCGTCGCCCGCTGGACGTCGGGGGCCTGACCGCTCATGACGCGTATGGCGTTGGCCTCGGCCTCCCGCTCGAAGCGGTCGGAGGGGTCGGAGACCTTCAGCCCGGCGCCGTTGTCCGTCCCCGCCACCGGACCCTGGCGCTGCTGGAGCACGTGGGTGAGTTCGTGGGCGAGGGTGTGCCTGTCGTTCCCGCCGTCGCCGATGACGATGTGCGCGCCACTGGTGTAGGCGCGGGCGCCGACCTCGGTGGCGGAGGCGCGGGCGGCGCTGTCGTCGTGGATGCGCACGTCGGAGAAGTCGGCTCCGAGCCGGGCTTCCATCTCGTCACGCACCGGGGTGTCGAGAGGACGGCCGTTCCCCTTCAGGACGTCGTGGACGGCGGAACGCTGGACGGCGGGCGGGCCGGCCTGGGTGTGGCCGCAGCCGGCGCCGTGCCGGTGCTGTTCCCCGGTGGACGGCTGGGCGAAGGGGTATCCGCTGAGTTGCAGCAGGTGCAGCACCGCGGCGTTGCCCGCGCTGCGCTGAAGAGTGTGGAATCCGGTCTCGTCCAGGGAGGACTGGACGCGTGGTGCCGGTTGCCGGGTGCTGGTGGTCCGGTCGGGGTGATGTTCGCGCTGTGACAAGGGAACTGCCTTTCAGGATGCGGCAGCCCCACTCGACCCGATGCCCCGCGGCGGCTGTCAGCCGCCGCGGGGCAGACTTCGGGGCAGGGATCGCTGCCCCTTCGTCCTTCGGCCTCCGGTTCCGGCCCTCGGGCCCGGCCCTCGGCGTCCGGGCTAGACGCCCGGGATCTGGCGGGCGTGGAAGGCCGCGCGGACGGCGTCCGCCGCACCCTGGCCGTACATCTTCTGCGCGGTGGCGATCGTCTGCTTGGCCGCGTCCTCGAAGGAGGTGTCCGGCTTGAAGCCGAACTGGGCGTTCACGATGATCCGGTCGGCGGTCCGGGCGCCGAGCGCGCCGCGGATGTCCCACAGGGCGCGGGACCAGATCTCGCCGTCGGCGTGCACCTCGCCCACCCGGTCGGCGTAGACCTTGGTGCCGTCGACCCGGCGCAGGCAGTGCGGGGCGGTGCTGTACGTGACGGAGTCCCAGTCGGCGACGCAGGCGAGGTCCGTCTTCACGGGCCAGCCGTAGCGGGCGGCGGCGTTGCCGCCGACCTCGACGGCCAGGTAGTCGCCGAACGCCTCGCCGATCGCGCCGGCCTCCGGCGAGCTGCCGAAGCCGGGCACCTGGGCCTCGTGCACGGAGTGGCCGTACTCGTGCACGATGACCTCGGCGTCCTCGGCGTCGTCGACACCGCCCTTGCCGAAGCGGATCTCGTCCTTCTTGTCGGTGAAGAAGGAGTTGTCCGCGCCCCACTGGCTGATCCGCACCGGCATCGGCCGGTTGTTGGCGCCGGGCAGCTCGCTGCCGAAGCCGAGGCCCTGCAGGTACTCCTGGGCCTCGTTGACCCAGAAGTACGCCATGACCTGCTCGAACTGGTCGTCGTGCCGGTTGTACGAGGCGGCGTCGGCGACCTTCGCGGGCGCGCCCGTCTCGGAGCGGACGTAGGCCCAGCGGCCGGAGAGACCGCCGCTGCCGTCCAGGTTGCGCAGGGCGACGGTGGTGTACGCGGACGCGGGGACCGCGTCGGCGGCGTCCTTGTTGTCGGTGAGCGTCTGGTCGCCCGAGGACTGCACGGGGTTGACCATGAAGACGCGGGCCTGCGGACCGGCGGCGGCCGGGGCCGCGCCGGTGGCGGAGGCGAGACCGGCCGGGGCGATCAGCGCCACGGTGGCGGTGGCCGCGGCAATCAGGCCGCGGGATGTGCGGCGTGCCATCAACGTCCTCCCGTTTGTGGGATGTGAGGGTCGTGAGGGGGGGGTGGCGTGGTGCGGCCGTGATCATCGCGCAGGGACGGGCCCCGCGTCGAGGGTTCGATCGTTCAAGGTTTCGACATCCTCGGTTCAGGGCAGGGCGGGCCGCGCCTGTCCGGCGGATCAGGACAGCAGGGCCGGCTGGGCGTTGCGGGCCAGGGTGTGGGCGAGCTCCGGCCACCACGCGCCGGCGGGCGGGTCGACGATGCCGTACTCGGGGTCGATCGTGCCGCCGGTGCCACGGGTGCAGCTGCCGTCGGACTCGCCGACGACCTTCAGGTACAGATAGGCGTCGGCGAGCGGCACCCCGGTGTCGGCGGTCGGGCGCGGGCCGATGCCGCGGCCGGGCGGGTTGCACCAGGTCTCGGCGTCACCGGTGTACGCGCCCGGGGCCGGGGTCCAGGGGCCGAGGCCGTTGCGGCTGGTGTCGACGACGAAGTGGGGCAGCTCGGTGGTGGCCGGGTTTCCGACGGCCTGGTCGTACCAGGCGTCGGTCCAGTGCCAGGTGCTCGGGTCGTCGGCGTCGACCGCGTTGCCCGGCCCGCCGTCGTTGGGCGCGGCGGAGGAGTAGTACTGGCTCGCGCACCAGTCGGTGTGGCCGCGGGCCCAGTCCGGACCCCGGGTGGCGAACCAGACGCACTTCGCGACCCAGCTGCCGTAGCGGTCGAGGTGGTCGGTCGGCAGGAAGTTGGAGACGTTGAGGGAGAAGCCGTCGGCGTGCCCGACCCCGGCGTCGACGAGGCGCTGGGCCATGACGCCCACGGCCCGCCACTTGTTGTTGCCGCCGTCGAGATAGACGGCGGTGCCGGGGCCCGCCGCCTTGAGGGCGGTCACGGCGTAGTCGAGGTCGGCGAGGCGGGCGGCGGTGAGCGTGCCGGTGGGGTCGACGGATCCGGCGCAGTCCTTGGGCAGCAGGGCCAGCGCGTCGGGCTCCAGGACGACGAGGGCGGGGCCGGTGGCGATGCCCGCGGCGAGGCCGTCGATCCACTCCCGGTACGCGGCGGAGGACGCGGCCCCGCCGGCGGAGTAGCTGCCGCAGTCGCGGCCGGGGATGTCGTACGCGACGATCACCGGCACCTGGCCGGCGGCCCTTGCCCTGCCGAGGAGCGCAGCGGCTTCGTCACGGACCTGTCCGGCGCTGCCGCCGGTGAACCAGTGCGCCTGTGGCAGCTGCGCGAGCCGCGCCATGGCGGCCGCGTCGGCGGTGTCGCCCGCCTGCTCGTCGGTGGCGGCCTGCCGGGCGGCCCGGCTGTCGGGGTCCACGTAGAAGCGGGTCGGCGTGGTGAGCGGCCCCGTGGCGGCCGGGGCGGGGGCCGGTTCCTCGGCCCGGGCCGTGGGGCCCGTGGCCAGCCAGGCGGCGCAGACGGCGAGCGCCGCCGCCAGGGCGGCGGAGCGTCGCCCCCGAATCCGGTACGTCATCAAGACCCTCCTTGGCGTGATCATGAGCAGCCTAGGCGGCCTTGATCATCAAGGGGGCCGGAACCGGTGGATCCGCCGGAGCGGCGCGTCACGCGCCCGGGCACGGAGCAGGGGCAGGGGCACGGAGGCACGGAGCGGGCGCTCAGGTCTCGCGGCTGCTCTCGTCCCTGAGCCAGGTGTCGAAGTCCCGCGCACGGATCGCCTTGCGCGCCCCCCGGCGCGCCACGAGCGCCGCCGTGACGAAGACGATCAGGGCGGGCAGCAGGGTGGGATCGGCGCGCAGCAGGGAGCGCAGGTCGCCGAGGCCGGTACGGGCCGAGGGCGCCTCGCCCTGCCCCGGCGTGGCCGACTCGCGCCGCTGGTCCTCCAGTTGGGCGGTGGAGGTGGCGGCCCGGATCCGGCGGCGGATCAGGTCGGGCCAGGTGCGGGGCGGGCGGACCACCACCCGGGCGGCGGGGACGACGGCGCGCTCGGCCGGGGCGAAGGCGAGGGAGGCGGCCAGGTCGTCGGCCATCAGCGGCGGCAGGGCGGCGATCCGGGCGTGCCCCGCGCCGGACATGGCGATCACCCCGCGCCCGAACAGCCCCTCGCGGACGGCGGGAAGCCGCTGCCACACCTGGTAGTAGGCGCGCACGGGCCAGGAGCAGCCGGTCATCGGCAGCTGCCGCTCCGGCGCGACGGCCAGGACCTGGTCGGGGCCGGCGAGGGCGGCGGCGAGGGCCCGCACGTCGGCGGCGCCGAGCTCCACGTCGGCGTCCACGTAGATCCGGGGGAAGCCGCGGGCGTGTTCGTCGCCGAGCCGCAGGGCCTGGTGCTTGGAGGGGACGGGGGTCTCGACGACGCGCACGCGCGGGCCGTAGCCGGCGGCGACGGCCGCGGTGGCGTCCGTACAGCCGTTGCACACGACCAGGACGTCGAACTCGTCGTCACGGACGCCGTCCAGGAGGCCGTCCAGGAGCCGGGAGAGGGTGCGTTCCTCGTTGTGGGCGGGAATCACGATGCTGGGACCGTCGGGCATGCGGACAGTATGACCAACCCGTCCGACTCTTACAGTTCCTTCAAGTATCGGTAGGAGTTTCACACAACTCCTGGATGGCCTGCCCTAGTTGGTCTAGATTGAGCGCTGCCGGATCCGCTCGGTCGCGAACACATCGTGCCCCGGGCGGATTCTGCGTCCTGTGCGGACCCGGCCGTGGCTGGGGAGACTTGCGACTCGGTCCGCGCTGTTCAGTCAGGCGGAAGAGCCGCGTACCCTCGCCGACCGTCGCCGCCCTTCCCCTGTCCGCTGTCCGTGAGCCGTGCGCTCACGGGTGCGTCGGGGGGTAGGTGCGTCGGGGGCCCGTGCCGGGGTGCGTGGGAAGCGCCCTTGGGGGGAATGGATGACCGTCCTGCCGGTCACGCATGAGCGGCATCGTGTCGAATCCACACACATCGACCACTCAGATCACGCGGAGCACGCTGATCACTCGGAACTCTCCGGCCGTTCCGACGTCCACCGCCAGTGGTGGCGGAGGAGACATCAGCTCGTGCTGCTGGCCGCCGACCTCACCGTGGCCGTGGCCGCGGCGCTGCTCGTGCTGCGGGCGGGCGGTCACTGGCCGGTCGTGCTCGGGCTGCCGGCGGCCTGGGTCCTGGCGACGGCAGCGCACCGGGGCTACGCGACGGCGTCGTTCGGCTCCGGGAGCGAGCTCTATCTGCGGGTGCTGCGCGCCGCGCTGGTGCTCCCGGCGCTGGCCGCGGGGCTCGGCTGGGGGCTCGCGGGAGATCTGGACCTGCTGCACGAGATGATCCTGGCGGCACCGCTCGCCGCCGCACTGTCCCTGGCCGCCCGGTTCGCGCTGCGCCGCCGGCTGCGGACGCGCTGGGCGCGCGGCCAGGACCGCACGACCGCGGTGCTCGTCGGCCCGTCGGCCGGGGTCGCCGAACTGCTCACCGCGCTGCTCCGCGACAGCCGGCCGGGCGCGCCCGCGGCGGCCGTGCTCCAGGGCATGGAGCTGGCCGGGGTGTGCCTGACCGATCCGCGGAACGCGGACGGCCTGGACGACTTCGGCGTGCCGGTGCTCGGCGGCGTCGACGAAGTGCCGGGCGCGATACGGGCCTTCGGCGGCGGTACGGCCGTCGTGGTGCTGCCGGCGCCGGAGATCGACCCGGGTCTGCTGCGCCGGCTCGCCTGGAGCACGGCCGCCGCCGGCGGCGACTTCCTGATCGCGCCCTCGTTCGGCGACGTGGCGGCCGCCCGGCTCGACGTGCGGCCGGTCGGCGGCGTCCCGCTGATCCACGTCCGGGCGCCCCGTCTGTCCCGGCTCTCGCGGCTGCCCAAGGAGCTGGCGGAGCGGCTGATCGCGGCCGTGCTGCTTGTGTTGCTGGCTCCGCTGATGTGCGTGGTCGCGCTGACCGTGCGGCTCGGCAGCCGGGGGCCGGCGCTGTTCCGGCAGGTCCGGGTGGGGCTGCACGGCAAGCACTTCACCATGCTGAAGTTCCGCACGATGCGGCCGGACGCGGAGGCCCGCCGGGCGGAGCTCGCACACGCCAACCACAACAGCGACGGGCTGCTGTTCAAGGTCCGCGACGACCCGCGGGTCACCCGGGTCGGGGCCACCCTGCGCCGCTACTCGCTCGACGAACTGCCGCAGCTTATCAACGTGCTGACGGGCCGTATGTCGCTGATCGGGCCGCGGCCGCCGCTGCCCGAGGAGGTCGCCGGCTACAGCCACGAGGTGCGCCGCCGGCTGCTCGTGAAGCCGGGCCTGACCGGTCTGTGGCAGGTCAGCGGCCGCTCCGACCTGCCGTGGGAGGAGGCCGTGCGCCTCGACCTGGCGTACGTGGACAACTGGTCGCTGGGCCTGGACACGGTGATCCTGCTGCGCACCGGCCCGGCCGTGCTGCGCGGGACGGGCGCCTACTGACATGGCCGAAGGGACCGAGAACGCAAGGGCCCGAGCACAGGGCACATCCATATGAGGGGGAACACGTTGAACGACGCCGACCGACCCGACGAGCGGCTGGGAGTCGCCGTCATAGGCGCCGGCTACTGGGGTCCCAACCTCGTCCGCAACTTCCAGTCCAGCGACCGCTTCCGGCTTCGCTGGCTGTGCGACCTCGACGTCGGCCGCGCCCAGCGGGTCCTCGGCGACTACTCCACCGTCCGGGCCACCGACGACTACGCGGCCGTGCTCGCCGACCCCGAGGTGCACGCCGTGGCCGTCGCCACCCCGGCCGGCACCCACCTGGACGTGGCGCTGGCCGCGCTGCGCGCCGGCAAGCACGTGCTCGTCGAGAAGCCGCTCGCCACGACCTACGCCGACGGCGCGCGCCTGGTCGCCGAGGCGGAGGAGCGCGGACTGACCCTGATGTGCGACCACACCTACTGCTACACCCCGGCCGTGGCGAAGATCCGCGAGCTGGTGCACGAGGGCGCGCTCGGGGACGTCCACTACGTGGACTCCGTGCGGATCAACCTGGGTCTGGTGCAGAAGGACATCGACGTGCTGTGGGACCTCGCCCCGCACGACCTGTCGATCCTCGACTTCATCCTGCCGGAGCACGTCGAGCCGGTGGCGGTCGCCGCGCACGGCGCGGACCCGATCGGCGCGGGCCAGGACTGCATCACGTACCTCACGCTCCAGCTGAACACGGGTGCCATCGCGCACGTGCACGTCAACTGGCTGTCGCCGACCAAGGTCCGCACCACCATGGTCGGCGGCGCCAAGCGCACCCTGGTCTGGGACGACCTCAACCCGGCCCAGCGGATCGCGGTGTTCGACCGCGGGGTGGACCTGGCGACGCCGCAGGACCTGGGCGCGGACGAGCGCCGGGAGGCCCTCATCTCGTACCGCAGCGGCGACATGGTCGCGCCGGCGATCGGCGAGAAGGAGGCGCTGCGCAGCATGGTCGACGAGTTCGCGGCGGCGATCACCGAGGGGCGGGCGCCGCTGACCGACGGGCGGGCGGGCCTGCGGGTCCTGGACATTCTGGAGGCGGCCTCGCGGAGCCTCGAGTTCCGTGGCGCGGTCGTCGGCCTGCGGACCGGTGCGGACCGGACGGCCAAGCACGTGAACGTGAACGAAGCGGCGGGAGAACGGCGTTGAGCGACTTTCGGGGCAAGCGGATCCTGGTCACCGGCGGGGCCGGCACCATCGGGTCCCATGTGACGGACCTGCTGGTCGAGGGCGGTGCGGACGAGGTCGTCGTGCTCGACAACCTGGTGCGCGGCCGCCGGGCCAATCTGGCCCGGGCGACGGGGTCCGGGCGGGTCCGGCTCGTCGAGGGCGACATCCGGGACGCGGGGACCGTGCGCAGGGTGACCGAGGGCGCGGACCTGGTCTTCCATCTGGCGGCGATCCGCATCACCCAGTGCGCGGAGGAGCCGCGGCTCGCCAACGAGGTGATGGTCGACGGCACGTTCAACGTCCTGGAGGCCGCGGCGGCGGCCGGGGTGGGCAAGGTGATCGCCTCGTCCTCCGCCTCGGTGTACGGCCTGGCCGAGTCCTTCCCGACGGACGAGCGCCACCACCCGTACAACAACGACACCTTCTACGGCGCGGCCAAGGCGTTCAACGAGGGGATGCTGCGCAGCTTCCACGCCATGTACGGCCTGGACTACGTGGCGCTGCGCTACTTCAACGTGTACGGGCCGCGGATGGACATCCACGGGCTCTACACCGAGGTGCTGATCCGCTGGATGGAGCGGATCGAGGCGGGCGAGCCGCCGCTGATCCTCGGCGACGGCACGCAGACGATGGACTTCGTGGACGTCCGGGACATCGCCAGGGCCAACATCCTGGCGGCCCGCGCGGACGTGACCGACGAGGTGTTCAACGTGGCCAGCGCCACCGAGACCTCGCTGCGGGAGCTCGCCGACGCGCTGCTCGACGTCATGGGATCCGACCTGGAGCCGGTGCACGGCCCGGCCCGCGCGGTCAACGGCGTCACCCGGCGGCTCGCGGACACCACGCGGGCGGAGGAGCGGCTCGGCTTCAAGGCGGAGATCGATCTGCGGACGGGGCTGCGGGACCTGGTCGACTGGTGGCGGGCCGAGAAGGGCGCGACGGCGACGGACGCCGACAAGGCCGCCGCGCAGCCGGTGCGGATCCCGGTGATGGTGCCGTGGCTGGGCGAGGAGGAGGCGACGGCCGCCGCCGACGCCGTACGGTCCGGCTGGGTGGCCCAGGGGCCGCGGGTCGCGGCCTTCGAGGAGGCGTTCGCGGCGCGGGTCGGTGCCGCGCACGGCGTGGCCGTCAGCTCCTGCACCACCGCCCTGCACCTGGCGCTCGTCGCGCTCGGCCTGGGCCCGGGCGACGAGGTGATCGTCCCGTCGCTGTCGTTCATCGCCACCGCCAACGCCGTGCGGTACGTGGGCGCCGAGCCGGTCTTCGCGGACGTCGACCTCGCCACCGGCAACCTGACGGCGGCCACCGTGGACGCGGTCCGCACCGACCGCACCAAGGCGGTGCTCGTCGTCCACCAGGCCGGCGTGCCGGCGGACGTGACCGCGCTGCGGGCGGCCTGCGCGAGCTGGGACCTGCCGCTGGTGGAGGACGCGGCCTGCGCGATCGGCTCGACCGTGGACGGCGGGTCCGTCGGGCGGGGCGCGCTGCTCGCGGCCTGGTCGTTCCATCCGCGCAAGCTGCTCACCACCGGCGAGGGCGGCATGATCACCACCGACGACGCCGAGTGGGCGGCGCGGCTGCGCCGGCTGCGCGAGCACGGCATGAACGTGTCGGCGGCCGACCGGCACGCGAGCGGCAAGCCGGTCCTGGAGAGCTACCTGGAGACCGGGTTCAACTACCGGATGACCGACATCCAGGCCGCGGTCGGCCTCGCCCAGCTGGACCGGCTCGACGCGCTGGTCGCCCGGCGCCGGGAACTCGCTTTCCGCTACACGGAGTTGCTGGCGGACGTGCCCGGTCTCGAGCCGGTGCGCGACCCCGCGCACGGCGAGGGCAACTTCCAGTCGTACTGGGTGCTGCTCGACGGGGACTTCCCGGTGGGCCGCGACGAGCTGCTCGCGCTGCTCGCCGAGGCCGGGGTCTCGGCCCGCCGCGGCATCATGGCGAGCCATCTCGAACCGGCGTACGAGGGGCATCCGGCGGCTCCGCTGCCGGTGACCGAGCGGATCAGCCGCGACTCGCTGATCCTGCCGCTGTTCCACACGATGACCGAGGAGCAGCAGGACCGGGTGGTCGCCGTGCTGCGGGAAGCGGCGGCGGGTCGGTGACCGCACGGCTCGTGATCATCGGTGCGGGCGGCTTCGCGCGGGAGACCGCGCAGGCCGCCCTCGCCGCCGGCCTGCCGCTGGCGGGCCACCTGGACGACGACCCGGCGCTGCAGGGCTGCACGGTCGACGGCGTGCCCGTGCTCGGCGGCACCGAGCGGATCCGCAAGCTGAAGGACGCGTCGTTCGTGGTGTGCGTGGGCAGCCCGCGCGACTACGCCTCCCGGGCCCGGATCGTGCGGCGCCTCGGCCTGTCCGAGGACCGCTACGCCACCGTGGTGCACCCGACCGCCGCGGTCTCGGCGAGCTCGGTGATCGGCCCCGGCACGGTGCTGCTCGCCCACACCGTGCTCACCGCGGCGGTGCGGGTCGGCCGGCACGTCGCGGTGATGCCGCAGACCGTCCTGACCCACGACGACGAGGTCGGCGACTTCGCCACCCTCGCCTCGGGCGTACGGCTCGGCGGCACCGTCCGGATCGGCCGCGGCGCCTATCTCGGCGCCGGCGCGCTGGTCCGCGAGGGCACGGCGGTCGGCCCCTGGTCGCTCGTCGGCATGGGCTCCGTGGTCCTCGACGACGTCCCGCCCGGCGAGGTGTGGGCCGGTTCCCCGGCCCGCCGGCTGCGCGCCGCCGCACCCACCGCTCTCGAGCAGCTCGGACAGCTCGACCACGACACCACCCACCCGACCGTCCAGGGGGACCGGCTGGTCCCGGCACGAGGAGCGAACGGCTGATGAACCACATTCCCCTGGTCGACCTGAAGGCGGCCCACGCGGAGGTCGACGCGGAGATACGGGCCGGCTTCGACCGGGTCCTCGCGAACACCGCCTTCATCGGCGGCGAGGAGGTCGCCGCCTTCGAGCGCGAGTACGCGGAGTTCGGCGGCGTCGCCCACGTGGTCGGGGTCGCCAACGGCACCGACGCCCTGGAGCTGGCGCTGCGGGCGAGCGGCGTCGGCGCGGGCGACGAGGTGGTGCTGCCGGCGAACACGTTCATCGCGACCGCCGGAGCCGTGCACCGCACCGGTGCCCGCCCGGTCCTGGTCGACTGCGATCCCGACACCCTGCTGATCGATCCCTCGGCCGCCGTGGCCGCGGTCGGCGGGAACACCCGGGCCGTGGTGCCGGTCCACCTGTACGGGCAGTGCGCCGACGTCGCCGCGCTCGCGGCCGCGCTGCCCGGGCACGTACGGATCGTGGAGGACGCCGCCCAGAGCCAGGGCGCGAGCCGGCACGGCCGTACGCCCGGCAGCGGGGGCATCGCCGCCACCAGCTTCTACCCGGGCAAGAACCTGGGCGCCTACGGCGACGCCGGCGCGGTCCTCACCGACGACGCGGAGGCCGCCGCCCTGGTGCGGGCCGTCGCCAACCACGGCGGGGTGGCCAAGTACCGGCACGACGTGCCCGGGTTCAACAGCCGGCTCGACGGCCTCCAGGCCGTCGTGCTGCGGGCGAAGCTGCGCCGCCTCGGCGCCGGGAACGGGGCCCGGCGGCAGGCGGCGGCCCGCTACGACGAGCTGCTCGCGCCGCTCGCCGGGACCGGCCGCGTGGTCCGCCCCGCGACGGCCGACGGCAACACCCATGTGTGGCACCTGTACGTGGTGCGCGTCCCGGGCGCGGACCGCGACGCGGTGGTCGGCAAGCTGAACGCGAGCGGCATCGGGGCCGGGGTGCACTATCCGGACCCGGTCCACCTGACGCCCGCGTACCGCGAACTCGGTTACGCGCGCGGGGACTTCCCGCATGCCGAGCGCGCCGCCGACGAGATCCTGTCGCTGCCGCTGTTTCCCCAGATCACCCACGACCAGCAGCGCCAGGTCGTGGCCGCGTTGGTGAACGCCCTCGGCTGAGGGCTCCCCCACCCCGGCCCGCGCGTGAGCGCCCGGGCCGGGACCTCTGTACTGCCCGTGAAAGGTACAGCGATGCAAAAGCACTACCGTCGGGTCAGAGGCGCCGTGTTCGCCCTGGCCGCGGCGCTGACCGCGATCTTCCTGCCATCGGCCGGGGTGGCGAGCGCGCTCGCCGACCCCTGCGGCGCCGGAAGCAATCCGATCGTGTGCGAGAACTCCAAGCCGGGCACGCCCATGTCCGACTGGTTCTCCGGCAACAACTACGGTGACATCGCCGGGTTCGCGACGAAGACGAGCGTCCAGCCCGGCGAGACGATCCAGTTCAAGGTCCAGTCCCCCGCCGCGTACCACGTCCGGATCTTCCGGCTCGGCTGGTACGGCGGCGACGGCGCCCGGCAGGTCTCCACGGACGCGCAGGCCGCCCAGATCCACCCCGCCAACTACCTCACCAAGCGGCTCGACTGCCTCAAGGACTCCGGCACCGGCCTGCTCGACTGCGGCAACTGGCCGACCACGGCGACCTGGAGCGTGCCGAGCGACGCCGTCTCGGGCCTCTACATCGCCAACTTCGACCAGGACGACGGCAACGGCGTCATGCCGTACCCCTTCGTCGTGCGCAACGACTCCAGCACGTCCGACATCCTCGTGCAGACCTCGGACCAGACCTGGCAGGCGTACAACAAGTGGGGCGGCGCCAACCTCTACGACGGCGACGGACCGGCGCCCGACGGGCGGGCGTACAAGGTCAGTTACAACCGTCCGATGGACATCAGCGGCGACAACGGCGTCTACGGCTCCGAGTTCGAGATGATCGCCTGGCTGGAGCGCAACGGCTACGACCTGAGCTACGCCTCCGGCATCGACGTCGCCACCCGGGGCGCCACGATCCTGCCGAAGCACAAGATGTACATGTCGCAGGGGCACGACGAGTACTGGACGGGCGAGCAGTTCACCAACGTGCTCAACGCCCGCAAGGGCGGCCAGCACCAGACGTACTTCGCGGGCAACGAGATCTTCTGGAAGACCCGGCTCGAACCGAGCCTGGACCTCAGCCACACCGCCGACCGCACCCTGGTCTGCTACAAGGAGACGAAGCTGAAGTTCCCGACGCCGAACGGCGTCCCGGACCCAAGCGACCAGTGGACCGGCACCTGGATGGACCCGGACAGCACCAAGGGCGGCGCGCCCTACCGGCCGATGAACATCCTGACCGGATCGATGTTCCAGGTGAACGGCTACCGCAGTGACGCCATCACCGTGCCGGCCGCCTACGGGAAGATGCGGCTGTGGCGCAACACCTCGGTCGCGGGCCTGACCGGCAGCCAGGTCGCCACCTTCCCCAAGGGCACCCTCGGCTACGAGTGGGACTCCGACATCGAGAACGCCACCCGGCCGGCCGGCCAGATCCGGATGTCGTCGACGTCGGTCGACATCCAGGACGGCAAGTACCTGCAGGACTGGGGCAACAACTACGGCAACGGCACCGCCACGCACAGCCTGGTCGCCTTCCGCGACCCGACCTCCAAGGCCCTGGTCTTCGGCACCGGCACCGTGCAGTGGTCCTGGGGCCTCACCAACGTGCCGACGGCCGACCCCGGCGGCGCCGTGGTCACCGAGGACAAGCGGATGCAGCAGGCGACCGTGAACATCCTCGCCGACATGGGCCTCCAGCCGAAGACCCTGCAGACGGGCCTGGTCCCGGCCACCGCGTCGACCGACACCACGGGCCCCGCCGTCACCGTCACCAGCCCGGCGCCGAACAGCTCCGTCCCGGCGCTCCAGCAGGTCACCGTCTCCGGCACCGCCTCCGACACGGGCGGCGGCGTGGTCGCCCGGGTGGAGGTGTCCACGGACGGCGGCACCACCTGGCACGCCGCCGACGGCACCACCTCCTGGAGCTACACCTGGACCCCGATGGCCCAGGGCCCGGTCACGCTGAAGGTCCGCGCCGTCGACGACAGCGTGAACATCGGCGCGGAGACCTCCGTGCCGCTCACCATCGACGCGCAGAAGTGCCCGTGCACGGTGTGGCCGGCCTCGGCCACGCCCGGCCAGCCGAACGGCGGCGACGGCAGCTCCGTCGAGCTCGGCGTGAAGGTCCGCAGCTCGGTGCCCGGCACGATCACCGGCGTCCGCTTCTACAAGTCGAGCGTCAACACCGGCACCCACAAGGGCAGCCTGTGGTCGTCCTCCGGCCAGCTGCTCGCCACCGGCACCTTCACCGGCGAGACCGCGTCCGGCTGGCAGCAGCTGAAGTTCGCCAGCCCGGTGCCGGTCAAGGCCAACACCACCTACATCGCCTCGTACTTCGCGCCGAACGGCGGCTACGCCTACGACGCGGACTACTTCGCCGCCAAGGACGCGGGCCTGGCCCCGCTCACCGCGCTCAAGTCGGGTACGGACGGCGGCAACGGCGTCTACAAGTACGGGTCCTCCAGCGGCTTCCCGTCGCAGGCGTCGAGCGGCGCCAACTACTGGGTGGACGCCATCCTGGAGACGGGCTCGGCCAGCACCGCGCCGCCGACCGTGACCTCCCGGACGCCCGCCCCGGGCGCCACGGGCATCTCGCCCACCGCGCCGCTGTCGGCGACCTTCAGCGAGAGCCTGGACAGCGACAGCCTGGTGTTCACCGTGAAGGACCCGAACGGCACCGCCGTGCCGGGCCGGGCCACCCTGAGCGGCGACGGCAGAACCGCCGCGTTCACGCTCTCCTCGCAGCTCGCGCTCGGCACCGCGTACACGGCGTCCGTGCAGGCCGCCGACCTGTGGGGCAACGCGATGGCGGCGCCGGTGACCTGGACCTTCACCACCAGCGCCACCCCGCCTCCGGCGACCTGCCCGTGCACCCTGTGGAGCGCCGACGCGGTGCCCGCCCGGGCCTCGGAGACCAGTGACGCCAACTCCCTGGAGATCGGCACCCGCTTCGAGTCGGCCCTGGCCGGCAAGGTGACCGGCGTCACCTTCTACAAGGGCGCGGGCAACACCGGCACCCACACCGGCAGCCTGTGGACGGACAGCGGCACGCTGCTCGCCACCGGCACCTTCACCGGCGAGACGGCCTCCGGCTGGCAGAAGCTCACCTTCGCCACCCCGGTCAGCATCACCGCCGGCACCCGCTACGTGGTGTCGTACCACGCGCCCAACGGCAACTACGCCTCGGACGGCGGGTACTTCGGCAGCGCGCATCTCGACTACCCGCTGACGGCGCCCGCCGACGCCTCGGGCAGCGCCAACGGGGTCTACCGGTACGGCACCGCGAGTGCCTTCCCGACCAGTTCCTACAACTCGACCAACTACTGGGTCGGACCGGTCTTCACGACCGGCTGACTCTCTTCAGGAAACACGGGGAACGCACCACATGAGTTCAGTCAGCGTCGTCATCCCCTGCTACAAGTACGGCCACTTCCTGGCCGACTGCGTACGCAGCGTGCTCGACGAACAGCCCGGCCTCGACGTGCGGGTGCTGATCATCGATGACGCGTCCCCCGACGACTCGGCGGAGGTGGCCAGGAGACTGGCCGCCTCCGACCCGAGGATCGAGGTGCGGGTCCACGAGACCAACAAGGGCCACATCGCCACCTACAACGAGGGCCTGCTCGAATGGGCGGACGGCGACTACGTCGTCCTGCTCTCCGCCGACGACCGGCTGGTCCCCGGCGCGCTCGTGCGGGCCGCGGCCCTGCTCGACGCCCACCCGGACGCGGGCTTCTGCTACGGCCGGCCGCTGCGCTTCCAGCACGGCGGGCCGCTGCCGGCGGCCCGTACCAGCAGCACCGGATCCGTGGTGTATCCCGGCCACTGGTGGCTGGAGCGCCGCTTCCGCGAGGGCACCGGATGCATCACCTCGCCCGAGGTGGTGGTCCGCACCAGCCTGCAGCGGAAGGTCGGCGGCTACGACCCGGAGCTGCCGCACGCCGGCGACATCGAGATGTGGATGCGGCTCGCCGCCCACGCCGACGTCGGCTACGTCCAGGGCGCCGACCAGGCGTACTACCGGGTCCACGGCGACAACATGTCGACCACCGACTTCGGCGGCCAGCTCGACGACATCCGCCAGCGCAGGGCCGCCTTCACCGCCGTCCTCGACAAGTGCGCCGACCTGCTCCCGCAGGCCGACCGGCTCGCCGCCCTCGTCGACACCCGGCTCGCCCGCCAGGCCCTGCGGCGCGCCTACCGGGCGTACGACCGTGGGCGCACCGGCGTGGTGCCGGTGGACGAGCTGGTGGCCTTCGCCCGCGAGTGCCGCCCGGACGCCGAGACGCTGCCGGAGTACCGGGCGCTGCGGCTGCGCCGCCGGATCGGCGCGCGCACCATGCCGTACCTCCAGCCGCTGATCCTGTCGGCGGTGGTGGAGCGGGGCCGCGAGTGGCTGTGGTGGCGGTCGTGGAAGCGCCGCGGAATCTAGAACTCACCTCATCGACAGAAAGGCACGTCAGTGAACTACCGGGTCCAGCCCACCGCTCAGGTCGACGAGAAGGCCGTCGTCGGCGCCGGCAGCAGCGTGTGGGAGCTCGCCCAGATCCGCGAGGACGCCCGCCTCGGCGAGAACTGCGTGGTGGGGCGGGGCGCGTACGTCGGTCCCGGCGTGACCATCGGCGACAACTGCAAGCTGCAGAACTACGCCCTGGTGTACGAGCCCGCGGTCCTCGGCGACGGCGTCTTCGTCGGCCCGTCCGTGGTCCTCACCAACGACCACAACCCGCGGGCCGTGGACCCGGACGGGAAGCTGAAGCGGGGCGGCGACTGGGAGCCGGTCGCCGTGCGGATCGGCGACGGCGCCGCCGTCGGCGCCCGCTCGGTGTGCGTCGCGCCGGTCACCATCGGGCGCTGGGCGTTGGTCGCGGCCGGTTCCGTGGTGACCTCGGACGTGCCCGACTTCGCCCTGGTGATGGGCGTACCGGCCCGGCAGGCCGGCTGGGTCGGCAGGGCGGGCGTGCGGCTCACCGCGCACCCTGAGCGGCCGGGGGTGTGGGAGTGCCCGGAGACGGGCGCGCTGTACGAGGAGCGGGACGGCCGGCTCACCGAGCACGGTGCTGCACGCTGACCAGCCGCCCGCGATGTCAGTCCCGGTCCTGCCTCCGGCGCCGCCGCGCCGTCGCGTACCGCTCGGTCCACAGTGCCGTCATCACGCCCGCGAGGGTGCCGAGCGCGCCCACCCCGGCGACCGCCCGGGTCCGGTTGGGCGGCAGCGCGACGGTGCCGGGCCGGTTCACCAGGTCGACGGTGAGCAGGGTCGACTTGGGCACGTGCTGCTGCGTCTGGAGGGCGGTCAGATGCCGGCTGTAGACGCCGATGATCGCCTGGACGACCCGGTCGGCCTCCTCGGGCGCGGACTGCTCGGCCTCCACCTGCAGGGTGGGGATCGAGTAGTACGGGGTGGCGCTGGTGCCGCTGTTGCGGGGGGTGAGCCGGTAGGTGCCGTGCACCCCGGCCTCCCGCAACTCGTCCCGCCCGGCGGGCGACTGCAGCTGCTGGACCACCGCGAAGGACACCATGGCCAGCGAGGGCTGGAGGTTGGTCAGCTGGTTGGGCTGGCTGTCGGTGCGCGGCGGCTTCACCACGAGCACCGCGGAGCTCTGGTAGCGCGGCGCGGGCCGCAGCGCCGGGTAGCAGCCGGCCCCGGTGACGAGCGCGGCGAGCAGCAGGACGTACCAGCGGCGCAGCAGCACGCGGGCCAGTCCCTCGGGAGTGAGCACGTCTTGGTCCGTGTTTTCGGGCAGCGGTTCCATCAGGACCGATACTGGCACCACCGAGGGGAACCGGGGGAGGGTTCGTGAGCATCGCCGAGATCTTCCGCGTCCTGCGCGGGCGTTGGTACGTCATGGTGCCGCTGACCCTGCTCAGTCTGGTCGCGGGCGGCTACCTCTACACGACCGTCCCGGTGACGTACGAGTCGCAGAGCCAGCTGGCCCTGCTGAACTCGGCGAAGGTCGCCAAGCCGGCGCCGAGCTTCGGCAACCCCCTCGCCTATGTGAGCGGTTCGCTGATCAGCACGGCCGACGTGCTGATCCGGGCGCTGCAGTCGCCCGAGACGGCGCAGGTTTTAGTCACCAGGGGCATCACCGACGAGTACGCGGTCGACTTCGCCGCCCAGGCCGAGGGGCCGCTGCTCACGGTCACCGTCAAGGGCGAGGACCGGGCCAAGGTCCTGGACGAGACCCGGCAGATCACCGACTACGCGACCGAGCAGCTGCAGTTCCTGCAGCGGCAGGCGAAGGTGCCGGACGGGTACTACGTGCAGTCGGCGCGGATCGTGCCGCCGCAGCGGCCGGTCTCGGAGCCCAAGTCGCGCTACCAGAAGACGGCCGCCGTGGTGGTCTTCGGTCTCACCGGCGCGTTCCTGCTGTCGTTCTTGGTGGAGACGTGGGCGGCGGCCCGGCGGCGTACGAAGGGGCTGCCGGAGCCCGCTCCCCCGGCGCCGCGGCCGGACGCGGGCCGGATCCGCAGGCTGCTGACCCGGCCGCTCGACGCCACCGCCGTCCTCACCGGCTATCTGGCGCTCGCGCTCTTCCTGCCGTCGAACCTGGCGCTGCCCGCGCTGGGCGGGGCCGGCACCCCGGCGAACGTGTTCGCGCTGCTCGGCCTGTTCTGGTACCTGGCGACCTGGTGCAGCGGACGGCTCGCGCCGGCGCCCGGGACCCGCACCATGCGGACGGTGATGTTCGTGGTCGCCGTCACCGTGCTCCTCTCGTACGTCGCCAACCAGGACCGGATCAGCTCGCAGAAGGAGATCCTGGCGGCCGACCGGGGTCTGATCGTGCTCCTGGTGTGGGTGTCCCTGGTGGTGCTGACCACGGCCGGGATCCAGGACCGGGACCGGCTCGACGTGCTGCTGCGCCGCCTGGTCGTGATGGGATCGATCGTGGCCGCGCTCGGCCTGTACGACTTCTTCACCGGCACGAACATCGCCGACTCGCTGCGCATCCCGGGCCTCAGCTCCAGCACGGCGAGCGTCAACGTGATGGACCGCGGTTCCTTCACCCGGCCTCGGTCGCTGACCGCGCATCCGCTGGAGTTCAGCGGCATGCTGGCGATCCTGCTGCCGTTCGCGGTCTGGCACGCCTTCGATCCGGCGCGCCGGCACCTGGGGAACTTCAAGCGCTGGGCGCCGGTGGTGCTGCTGGGCGGCGGGCTGCCGCTGACGGTGTCGCGGACCTCGATCATCGGCATCGCGATCGTGGCCCTGGTGATGGTGCCGCGCTGGAAGCCGGAGCGGCGCTGGACGACGATCGGCATCCTCTTCGGCTCCGTGGCGGTGTTCAAGGTGCTGGTGCCGGGGCTGATCGGCACGATCACCGGCCTGTTCTCGGGCAGCCTGAACAACGCCGACAGCAGCACCCAGGCCCGCACCATCAAGTACCCGAAGATCTACGAGTACTTCCTGCAGGATCCGGTGCTCGGGCGGGGCTTCGGCACCTTCACGCCGGAGCGCTACTTCTTCACCGACAACCAGTACCTGCTCACGCTCGCCGAGCTGGGCGCGCTCGGGGTGGCGTGTCTGCTGCTGCTCGGGCTGACCGGCGTGCACCAGGGCGGGTCGATCCGGCGGCTCGCCCGGACCGAGTCGGACCGCGAGCTCGGCCAGGCGTTCTTCGCCTCGGCGATGGTGGCCCTGGTGATCAGCGCGACCTTCGACACGCTCAGCTTCCCCATGTTCGCGGGGGTGTTCTTCCTGCTGCTCGGCGCGGGCGGCAGCTGTCTCGGCTTCGTACGGCGGGAGGCGGCCGGCGAGCGCCCGGCGCTGCCCGTGCCGTCCGCCCGTACCCCCGACTCCTCTCGTCTCGTGGAGATCTGATGCACGATCAGCACAGCAGCGACGCCACCGGCGGCCCGGTCGCCGTCGTCGTCGTCACCTGGAACAGCGCGGAGGTGCTGCCCGGCTTCCTCGACTCGCTGCCCGCGGGCATGGCGGGCCTTGACTGGCGGCTCGTCGTCGCCGACAACGACTCCGCGGACGACACCGTCGCCGTGGTGCGCAAGCACGCGCCCGAGGCCACGGTCGTGGAGACCGGCCGCAACGGCGGATACGCCTTCGGGGTGAACGCGGCCCTGCGCGCCGCCGGTGCCTGGCCGGAGGGCTACCGGGCGGTGCTCATCTGCAACCCGGACATCCGGATGGCCGAGGGCTGCGCCGCGACCCTGGTGGCGGCGCTCGGCAGCCCGCTGCCCGGCGGCGCCCGGGTCGGGATCTCCGTGCCGCTCCTGTACGAGGAGGACGGCGGGCTCGTTCGTTCGCTGCGCCGGGAGTCCAGCCTGACGAGGGCGCTCGGCGAGGCCGTCGTCGGCAACACCCGGGCCGGCCGCTTCCCGCGCTGGAGCGAGCTGGTCACCACGCCTGCCGCGTACGAGGGACGGACGACGGCGGACTGGGCGACCGGGGCGCTGATGGCGCTGTCCCCGGAGTGCGTGGCGGAGTGCGGGCCGTGGGACGAGTCGTTCTTCCTGTACTCGGAGGAGACCGAATACTGCCTGCGGGCCCGGGACCTCGGCCATCGCACGCGCCTGGAGCCCGGGGCCCGCGCCACGCACCTGGGCGGCGACTCACGGGTCTCGCCGCGCCTGTGGTCGCTCCTGGTGACCAACCGGGTCCGGCTCTACCGGCGCCGCCACGGCCTGGCGGCGACGGCGGCCTTCCGCGGCGCGGTGCTGCTGCGGGAGGCGTCCCGGGCGGCCCTGGGACGGCCGCCCGCGCGGGCGGCCGTCGGCGCGCTCCTCGGCCGGCCTCAGTCGCCCCACGAGGTGTAGAAGCTGCCGGGGTTCACCAGATAGCGCACGGTGGGCCGGGCGAGGTGGGCGACCCGGTGGGTGCGGGCGTAGCGGCGGATCAGCTCCCAGTCCTCCCGGGGCAGCACCTCTGGGGTCCTGCGCAGCCGGCTGAAGTGCAGGGCCGGGGTGCGGCGGGCGACGAAGGCGTTGGTGTCGAGGAAGGCCTGGTGCGCGGCCCGGCGCCGGTCGAACGGCACTGACAGGACGTCCATGTCGGTGCCGTCGGGCCGGACCCTTCGCAGCGCCGTGTAGACGGCCTCGGGTCCGCCGGGCGCCTCCAGGGCGGCCAGGGCCTCCTCGAGGTGGTCGGGCTCCCACAGGTTGTCGTCGTCGAGGAAGGCGACGTACGCCGAGGAGGTGAGCCGGACGCCGACGTTGCGCACGACGCCCGCGACCGCGGTGTTGCGGGCCAGCGAGACCGCGAAGAGGCGGGGGTCGGCGGGGAGTTCGGGCAGTCCGGCGCCGTCGTCGACGACCAGGACGACCTGGTCGCGTACGGACTGCTCCAGGGCCGAGCGGACGGCCCGGAGGAGGGCCTCCGGGCGCCGGTGGGTGGCGATGACGGTGGCGACCTTCGCCGCGGGCGGGCGGCCGAGGACCTTCGCGAGCCGCGCGGTCTCGGCGTCCTCGAAGCGGCGCAGCCGCCAGGCCGTCGGCGCGAGCAGCACCTTGTTGCGCAGCTCGTAGAGGACCAGCCAGCCGAAGCGGAGCTTGAGGAGTTCCCAGGGGGCCCGGAGGAGCCGGCGCATCAGACGCGGTTGCGGACGGCTGTCAGGGACTTGGTGAGCCCGGCGACGCGCTCGCTGATGATCACGGACCGGGGGAAGAGGTAGCGCATCTCGGCGCGGGTCAGCAGCTCGATGTTGATGACCGCGTCCATGCCCTCCTCGGGCGTGCCGGGCTTGCTGTGGGTGAGCGGCCAGTGCCGGACGAGCTTGGCCTGGGCGGCGAGCGGCAGGAACTGGAAGCCGGGGGCGAGGAAGTGCGGCTCGACGGGGAAGTAGCGGTAGGGGGTCTGCACCCAGTGCAGCGGGGCCAGTTGCTCGATGGCGCCGACGAAGCGGCGGCGCTGGCTGGGCCCGCCGACGTGCTCGATCGTGGAGTTGGAGACGACCAGGTCGAACTCGCCGAGCTTGGCGGGGATCTCCGGGTCGGTGACGTCGGCGACCTCGGCGGTGATCCACTCGGGCAGCTCGGCCGGGTGCTCCTCCAGGTTCACCAGGTGCACGTGCCTGGGCCGGAGCGGCGAGCGCGTCCAGTTCGAGGCCGTGCCGCCGAGGTCCACCACCCGCATGTCCTCGATGCCGGGGAAGCAGGAGCGGAACCGCTCCCAGCGGGCCGCGCGGAATCGTTCGCCGAGCGAGTCGGGAGCGTCGACGAGACGATTGCGGAGGGCACGGAGGCCGGACATCGCATCAACCACCTGGTGTTCGAAAAAGCGTGAGGTGAGGTCGGCTCAACCGTAGTCGGCGCAGGTGGGTTTATCAGGTGATCTCAGGATTTGTCTCATGGTTGGGCGGGAACGACGGGCGTCCCGTCCGCCATCCGGTTGCCCCGCCACACGTTGCCCTTGCCGGCCGCGTTCCAGTAGGCGACGGCCCCGTACCTGCCGCCCGCCGGGTAGTACTGGGGCGAGAAGACGTTGTCGGTCACCTCGACGCCGGTCGAGTCCTTGCCGCCGGCGTAGAGGCTGTACGCCCCGCCCGCGAGCCAGTTGTCGTCGACGACCGTGTTGGTGACGGGCGCGCTGTCGGCGAAGAGGCCGACGGCGGCGGAGGCGCCCTTCTCCACCGGGACCGGGTTGAGCAGCGTGTTGTGCCGGATGATCAGTTTCCCCTGGCCGCCGCCGTTGCTGATGACGGCGTTGGTGTGCTGCCACTGGCCGTCCAGGTTGTGGTACGCGGCGATGTCGTGGACGTAGTTGTCGTGCAGGTCGCCCTGGCCCATGGACAGGGCGTCGCCGAAGCCGGAGACGTCGCAGAAGGCGACCTCGACCGAGCTGGTGCTCATGTTGGAGACGGCGTAGTCGGAGCCGCCGTTGTCGGGTCCCTTGCCGGGGACGGCGGTGATGGTGGTGTGCAGGACGCGCAGCCCGGAGAAGCCTGGCCGCAGGTTGATGCCCCACCAGTTGGTGGAGGTGATCCGGCTGTCGACGACGGTGACGTTGTTGGCGTAGATGTCGAGGGAGCCGGTGATGTCCCAGCCCTTGATGACGGTGCCGTCGGTGCGGATGGAGGCGTTGCCGGTGGACTGCGGGGTGAGGGCAGCGATCCGCGGTCCGGTGGTGGAGGCGTCCGGGTAGCCGCAGGCGCTCGGGCTCGCGCAGCCCTTCGGCGCGCGCGGCTTGCCGTCCGTCGTGCCGCCGCCGGGGCCGGTGGGCGTGGCGCCGGCGCCGGGCTTGGTGATCGCGCGCGAGTCGCAGAGCGCGGCGCCGCCGAGGCAGAGCGCCTGCTGGCCGAGGCCCGTGAAGGTGAACAGGGAGAACAGCAGTACGGCGGCGAGCAGCGCCGCTCCGAGCAGCTTGCGGCGGCGGCCGGGGGGCCGGCCGCCTCGGGCGCCGGATCGGTCGAGCGGGTCCAGGGGACTCACCTCATCGTTCGTGAGCCGGGGCGGCCGGCTGCTTCTGTGCCGGTAGGGAAGGGACCGCGCCGGTCCCTTCCGGCGCCTCGGGCCCCCGGCTCCGGCGGCGCCGGGCGAGTGCGCCGCGCACCAGTGTGCGGGCGGGGAGCGCGCAGAGCCCGTAAGCCACGAGTCCGACGACGCTCGTGGCGCACAGGGCGCCGAGCCCCTCCCCGAGCCGCTGCCGCAGCAGCACCAGGAGCGCGGCCATCAGCAGGCCGCCGAGCACGGGCCGTACGCACACCTTGGCCAGGGCTCGGGCCGCGATGCCGCCGCGCCGCAGGGTGACCAGGAAGGCGGGTGCGACGACCGCCACGGCGACCAGGACGTGCCCGGCGGCGACGGTCGCGATGCCGCCGGCGCGGGCGGCGAGGATCAGCACCGGGACCAGGGTGACCAGCCACAGGCCCTGGATGAGCAGCAGCGAGCGGCGCCGGCCGACGGCCACCAGGCAGTCGTACGTGAGCTCGGCGGCGATCCGGGCCAGGCCGAGGGCCATCAGCCAGGGCAGCGCCTCGGCGGCCGGCCGCCACCGCGCCCCGTACACCAGCTCGACCAGCGGCCCGGCGAGCGCGCCGAGCAGGACGCAGGCGGGGACGGTGGCGGTCATCAGGGCGCCCAGCGCGCGGGCGAAGCCGTCGGAGAGCGCCTTGGCGTCGTCGGCCAGGCGGGAGAAGCCCGCGAAGGAGACCCGGCGGGCGGTCTCGGAGATGACCCGGACGGGCCAGCCGGCCATGTTGAAGGCGAGCATGTAGTAACCGAGGGCGACATGGCCGAGGACCGCGCCGACGATCATGGCGTCAGCGTTGACCACGGCGAGGGCCAGCAGGCTGGCCCCGGCGAGCGGCAGGCCGAACCGGAGCAGCGCCCGGGCCTGACCCGCGTCCCAGCCGAAGCGGAGCATGCCGGGCGCGGCGATCGCGCAGCCGGCGAGGGCCACCACGTTTCCGGCGACGGCGCCGCAGGCGAAGCTCATGGCGCCCCAGCCCTGCAGGGCCAGACCCAGGGTCACGGAGGTGCTGACGACGAAGTTGAGCGCGTCGACGACCATCCGGCGGCCCTGCCGGAACTCCCGGGTGAGCACTCCGGCCGGCACCTGGGAGAGCCCGTCGAGGATCAGGCACAGGCACATCACGCGCAGCACGGCGGTGGCCTCGGGCGCGCCGAGGAGTCCGGCGACGCCCGGGGCGGCGGCGAACAGGGCCAGGTAGAGCAGGCCGCTGGAGAGGGCGCTGAGGCTGAGCACGGTGGGCGCGAAGCAGCGTACGTCGCCCTCCCAGCGGACCACGGCGAGCGTGACGCCGAGTTCGTTGGCGGAGAGCAGCACCATCAGGACGGTCTGGGCGACGCCGTACACGCCCCAGGCGGCCGGGTCGAGCACGTAGCGGACCAGGACGATGCCGGTGGCGAAGTTGCCGAGCCGCATCACCATCGTGTTGATGAGGCTCCAGCGGGTGGCGGAGCGGACCTTGGTCCCCAGGGACGCCTGGTCGGGGGCGTCGGATTCCACGTGGGAGACTCCTCGTTCTCGGGTCACTTCACCCAGGACGGGGGGCGCTTGGCCGGGCGCCGCTCGGCGACGGGCAGCACGGGCAGCTGGACGGTGGGCTGGTCTCGGGGCTGGTCGACGGACGGCTCGGGCCCGGCGCCGAACGACTCCTCGACGAGGTCGGGGGCGGGCCGGGCCTCCGGGAGCGGCCGGCCCTCGGGCTCCGTTCCGGCGGCTTCCCCGGCCTCGGGCTCCTGGCGGTGCCTGCGCGGCTTCGTGCCCCGGCGGCGGGCCTCCGCGAAGAAGGTCGCCACGAGGCTGAGGACGACGCCGAGGCCGGCGGCCATCACCAGGTACTGGACCTTGTTCTTGAGCTGGGGCTCGGGGGTCTGCGGCGGGACGATCGTGGTGATCCGGATCATGGAGTCCGAGGACACCTTCTGGTCGGCCTGGAGCTCCTTGAGCCGCTCGGCGGTGAACGCCATCAGCGTCTTGTTGCCCTTCAGGACGGCGGCCCGGTCCTCGCCGGTGACGGTGAGCCAGAGCAGCGGCCCCTGCGCGTTGTCGGCGATCTTGGCCTCGTACTTCAGGGTCAGCCCCTCGGCCTTCAGATCCGCCTTCGACGCGTCCGAGTTGACGTTGCGGGCGAGACTGTCGGCCATGCCGGTGAGCGACGGCTCCATGCTGAGGAACGGATTGCCGTCGGCGGCCGCGCCCTTGCGGGAGTTGAGCATGGCGACGGTGCTCTGCGACTGGTACGAGACCGGCACGAGCAGCCAGGCGCCCACGGTCAGGCCGGCCGTGAGCAGCAGCCCGGGCACCAGCACGTACCAGCGCCGGCGCATGACCCGGAAGATCTCTGCGAGGTCCATGGCTCCCCCTTGCGCGCCCCCGTGCGGAGCGGCTGCTCAACTGCCTTGCCGCAGATGAGGATAGGTGGGATCGCGAGCGGACGTGAGCCCTTCGCGATCACCACGTTCGGCGGTCTGCGGTGTTCTGCGGTGTCGGTGCGACCGGTGACTTCAGGGCGGCGACGGCCGGTGGGGCGGCCGTCGCCGAAGACGTCAGCGGTGGTCGGTGGGACGGGGGCGGTCGGCCGCCGTGCCGCCGTCCAGGAGCACCCGGGCGATCCGCTCGCCGGCCCGGCCGTCCCAGAGTTCGGGGCGGCGGGGCGGCGGCGGGGCGTCCAGGAGCGGGACGGCGGTGGCGACGATCCGGGCGGGGTCGCGGCCGGCCAGGACGTTGGTGCCCTGCTCGACCGTGATCGGGCGCTCGGTGTTGTCCCGCAGCGTCACGCAGGGCACGCCGAGGGCGGTGGTCTCCTCCTGGACGCCGCCGGAGTCGGTGAGCACGATCCGGGCGCCGGCCTGGAGGGCGATGAAGTCCAGGTAGCCGGCGGGTGGCACGAGCCGGATGCCGCCGGGCACGCCGAGCGCGTTCAGCTTCTCGGCGGCCCGGGGGTGCACGGGCAGCACGAGCGGGCAGTGCCCGGCGACCTCGCCGAGGCCCTTGAGCAGGCCGGCGAGGATCTCCGGGTCGTCGACGTTGGCGGGCCGGTGGAGGGTGACGAGGCCGTAGCCGCCGGCCTCGTACCCGAGTCTGCCGAGGACGTCCGACTCCTTCGCCCGCTCCAGGTTGGCGAAGAGGGTGTCGATCATGACGTTGCCGACGAGGTGGACCTGGTCGTCGTGGTAGCCCTCGGCGCGCAGGTTGGCGACGGCGTCGTCGGACGGCGCGAGCAGGTAGTCGCTGAGCCGGTCGGTGGCGACCCGGTTGACCTCCTCGGGCATCGACCAGTCGCGGCTGCGCAGCCCGGCCTCGACATGGGCGAGCAGCGGGCCTGCCTTGGCGGTGACCAGGGCGCAGGCCAGCGTGGAGTTGACGTCGCCGACCACCACGACGGCGTCCGGCGCGAGTTCGTCGACGAGCGGCTCGAAGGCCGTCATCACCCGCCCGGTCTGGGCGGCGTGGCTGCCGGAGCCCACGCCGAGGAAGCGGTCGGGCGGGCGCAGTCCGAGGTCCTGGAAGAAGACGTCGTTCATCGCCGGGTCGTAGTGCTGACCGGTGTGGACGAGGAAGACCTCGGCGCCCCGGGCCTCCAGGGCGTCCATCACCGGCTTGATCTTCATGTAGTTGGGCCGTGCGCCCGCGACGCAGATGATGCGCATACGGTTTAGAGCACCTCGATCCTGGGACCGCTCAGCCGGCGCCGGCAGTCGAGTACGTAGTCGGCGTGGGCCTCGACGAGCGCGTAGTCGAAGGCGTCGTGGTCGGTGACGAGCACCACCGCGTCGGCGGCGGCCAGTTCCTCCTCGGTGAGCTCGACGCGGACCAGCCGGGAGTCGACGTTGTGGCCTTCGACCACGTGCGGGTCGGCCGCTCGCACCTCCGCGCCCATGTCCAGGAGGAGTTGGGAGATGGGCAGGGCCGGCGACTCGCGGGCGTCGCCGGTGTTCTTCTTGTAGGCGAGGCCGAGGAGGAGGATGCGCGAGCCGTTGACGGCGCGCTTGCGGGTGTTGAAGGCGTTGACCAGGCGCCGGGTCACGTAGTCGGGCATGTGGTTGTTGATGTCGTTGGCGAGCTCGACGAAGCGGAAGGACTGGCCGAGTTCGCGCTGCACCCGCCAGGACAGGTAGGACGGGTCGATGGGCAGGCAGTGGCCGCCGACGCCGGGTCCGGGCGTGAAGCGCATGAAGCCGAAGGGCTTGCTGGAGGCGGCGTCGATGGCCTGCCACACGTCGATGTCGAGGTGGCGGGCGAACATCGCGATCTCGTTGACCAGCGCGATGTTGACGTGCCGGAAGGTGTTCTCCAGGAGCTTCGCCAGCTCGGCCTCCTTGGGCGAGCCGACGGGCACGGTGGTGTCGACGAGCCCGTCGTAGAAGCCCTGGACGGCCTTGAGGGAGGCCTCGTCCACGCCGGAGACGATCTTCGGGGTCTGCTCGAAGCCCCAGACCGGGTTGCCGGGGTCGATCCGCTCGGGGCTGTAGCCGAGCCGGAAGTCGGCTCCGGCGACGAGCCCGGAGCCTTCTTCGAGGAGCGGACCGAAGAGTTCCTGGGTGGTGCCCGGGTACGTGGTCGACTCCAGGATCACGGTCGCGCCGGGCCGCAGGTAGCGGGCCAGCGAGCGGGCCGACTCCTCGATGTAGCGCAGGTCCGGGGTGCCCTCGTGCAGCGGGGTGGGCACGGTGACGACGGCGACGTCGAAGCCGCCGCAGTCCCGTACCGAGTCGGTGGCCCGGTAGGTGCCGGCGTCCAGGGCGGCGCGGATCCGCTCGGCGGACACGTCCTCGACGTACGACTCGCCCGCGGCGAGGCTCTTGACCCGCTCGGTGTCCACGTCGTAGCCGACCACCTCGTGGCCGACCTCGGCGGCCCGGATGGCCAGCGGAAGCCCGACGTAACCCTGTCCCACGACGACGACGCGCATCACGATTCCCCCCTGCTTGCGGTGCTGATCGACGGTGAGGCGGTACGGCGGAGCAGCTCCCGTCCCGTCATGAGGGCGAAGGAGACGTTGGTGGTGAGGTAGCGGCGGCCGAGCCGGCGCGGTTCCTGCAGGGCCCGGTAGAGCCATTCGAGACCGAGCCGCTGCCAGCGCTCGGGGGCGCGGCGGGTGACGCCGGCGAGGATGTCGAAGGAGCCGCCGACGCCGTGCACGAGCGCCACCTTGCTGCGCTCGCCGTAACCGGCGGTGAAGATCTCCTTCTTGGGCGAGGTCATCCCGAGGAACAGCATGTCGGCGCCGCTGGCGGCGATGGCGTCGGCGACGGCGGGCTGCTCGCTGTCGTCGAAGTAGCCGTTGCGGCTGCCGGCGACGCGCAGGCCGGGGAAGCGGACGGCGATCCGCCGGAGCATCTTCTCCAGCACGTCCTGCTTGGCGCCGAGGAGGTAGACGGAGTGTCCGGCGGCCTCGGCCTCGGCGAGCAGCCGCGTGAACAGGTCGATGCCGGCGACGCGTTCGGGCAGCGGGCGGCGCAGCAGCCGGGCGGCCCACACCACGGCCTGGCCGTCGGCGAGGACCAGGTCGCAGCCGGAGACGGCCCGGGCGAGGGCCGGGTCGCGGCGCATGTTGACCAGCTTGGCGGCGTTGACGACGCCGATCTCCAGGCGCTCGGCGGCCCGGACGGCGGCGAGGCAGCGGTCGACGGTCTGGTCCATGGTGAGGGCGTCGAGGGTGACGCCGAAGAGGTTCTGACGGACCGTCATCTCTGCGCCGCCTCCGCCTCGCCGCGACCGAGGGTGCCCAGCCAGGCGTACAGCATCCAGCCGAACTCGTACGGGCGGCACTCGCGGTCCACGGCGACGGGCCGGAACACGGCGTCCAGCGGTCCGAGCCGCAGGCCCGGCACCAGGCGGGTGCTCACGCCTCGGGCGGCGCGCACGGCCTTCTTCGGGTCGCCGCGGTAGACCTTGCGCCAGGTGACGCCGAGGTCGTCGAGGATCATCGGCGCGTGGCGGCCGGCGGCGGCGAGTTCGGGGACCTCGGTCATCCAGCGCAGGCCGCGGCGGACGGGCTCGGCGAAGTCGGTGCCGCCGGCCTCGGCGAGGTCGAGCAGCGCGGTGGGCGCCATGGCGTGCTGGTGGACGCTGTAGACGGGGTAGCCCTCGACGACGGTGCCGCGGCGGGCGTCGTAGTGCCACCACCACTGGCCGCCGTCGCCCTGGAGCGCGCAGATCCGGGTGGCGCAGGCGTCGGCGGCGGCGAGCGCCTCCGGGTCGTCACCGCTCGCGTGGGCGCGGGCGAGGGCCTGGAGCGGGTACGTCTGGTCGGCGAAGCAGCCGATGTGCTCGCGGTACCAGGGGTTGAGGCCGGGCCCGGTGGCGTGCGGGAAGAGCGGGCTGTCGTCGATCCGGGCGCGCAGCAGCCGGTTCCGGGCCGCGGTCAGCCGGTCCTCCACGTCGACGGTGGCGCGGGCGGCGGCGAGCGCGGACAGCACCCAGGCGGCCTCCACCGTGTACTGGGACCTGCCGGGCAGGTCCAGGGCGGCGACCCGGTCGAGCGCGTCGGACAGCTTGGGGTGGCCGGTCTCGGCGGCGGCCCAGGCGATGAGCGCGGCGTCGCCGAGGTTGTCCACCCCGGGCAGCCGCTCGACGAGCAGTCCGGTGAACTCCTCGGCGGTGCGGCCGCCGAGGACGGCGCGCTGCCGCTCCTCGGGCAGGAGACGGACGCCGAGCGCGGTGATGGCGGAGTAGCGGATGCTGGTGCCGCGCTGCTCCAGCGTGGTGGTGCCGGGCCGGGCGGCGCGGGTGAAGACGAAGCCGGTCCCCTCCGGCGTCAGCATCCGCGGCAGGCCGCGCTCGGCCACGGTGAGCAGCCGGCCGGCGAGGTCGTGAAGCGGCCGGTCCGCTTCCGCGAGCTGCGTCAACCGTGAACTGCGTGGCATGTCGGGTGTGTTGGCAGGACGATCGGACACACCCACCCCCCTCGGGTCGGTCCCGGACCAGAGCGGCTGGCCCGGATCGGCTGGTTGATCGGCGTGCGCGCAGGACGACATCGCGGCACGGCACCGGTGGTGCCGGCCGCGCGAAGGTCGGCGCGCCTAGCTGTTGACGAGACTGATGAGCATGACGAGAAAGGCAGTCGGCGTCGAAGCGTCGACGCTTCGGCCTCCTGCCGGTGAAACCCCCACGAACACCCCCTGCGCACAGCGCGAACGCCGTGCTCAACTCGCAGCGTACAACGGGAAGATAGGCGCACAACACGGTGACGATGACGCCTTTCGCGGAATTGGTGGCAAGCAGTCGCGAAGCCGCACCGATCGCGCCCTTCCGCCGCGGCCGCCGGTTACAGTGGCCCCGCGCTCACCCGCTCGACGAGGCTGGAGTCCGAATCACGTGTATCTGGCCGACCGCTCCGCGCCACAGGAACCGCAGAGCCCACCGGAGACGGCATCCGTCGCGCCGGGCCGCGGCGCGCGCGGCGCGCTCCGGGCCGTCTCGCCCACCGTCCTCGCCCTCGGCACGGTCAGTCTCATCACGGACGTGTCCAGCGAGATGGTCAGCGCGGTGCTGCCGCTGTACCTGGTGATGGGGCTCGGGCTCAGCCCGCTGGGCTTCGGCATGCTCGACGGCGTGCAGAACGGGGTGTCCGCCCTGGTCCAGCTCACCGGCGGCCATCTCGCCGACCGGGTCCGCAACCACAAGCTGGTGGCCGGGATCGGTTACGGCCTGTCGGCCCTGGTGAAGCCGCTGCTCCTGGTCCACCACCTGGGCGCGCTCGGCACGGCCCTCGCCCTCGACCGTACGGGCAAGGGCCTGCGCACCGCCCCGCGCGACGCGCTCATCTCGCTGTCCGCCCCGCCGGAGCGGCAGGGCCGGGCGTTCGGCCTGCACCGGGCGATGGACACCACCGGCGCCCTGCTCGGCCCGATGGCCGCGTTCCTCATCCTGGGCGTGGCGGCCGGGGGTTACGACGCGGTGTTCGCGGTCAGCGGGTGCGTGGCGGCGCTCGGGGTGCTGGTGCTGCTGCTGTTCGTGCCGAGCGGCGGGAACGTGAAGGAAGGAGTGCCGTCGGGGCAGCCGAAGGTGGACCTGCGGGCGGCCTTCGGCCTCCTGCGGACCCGCCGCCTCCGGGTGCTGTTCGGCTGCGCGGTGCTGCTCGGGCTCACCACGGTCAGCGACGCCTTCCTGTACTTGCTGATGCAACGCCGTACCGGACTCGACGAACAGCTGTTCCCGCTGCTTCCGCTCGGCACCGCGACCGTGTTCCTGCTGCTGGCGCTGCCCGCCGGGCGGCTCGCGGACCGGGTCGGGCGGCGCGCGTTGTTCCTCGCCGGGCACGCCGGGCTGCTGTCGGCGTACGGGCTGCTGCTCTGGGCGCCGGCCACGCCCGCGCTGCCGTATCTGGTGCTCGCCCTGCACGGCGCCTTCTACGCCGCGACCGACGGCGTGCTGCCGGCGGCCGTCGCCGCCGTCGTGCCGGAGCGGCTGCGGGCCAGCGGGATCGCCCTGGTCGGCACCGGTCAGGCGCTGGCCCGGTTCTGCTGTTCCCTGGCCTTCGGCGCCGCGTGGTCCGCGTGGGGCGACGGCCCCGCGCTCGCCACGGCGGCGGCCGGCCTCGCCTGCTGCGCGGCGGTCGCCGGCGTGGCCCTGCGCCCTTCGGGAGATCCGCGATGACCCTCACCCCGCTGCGCCGTCTGCTCGTCCTCGCCGCCGGGGTGCTGCTCCTCGCGGGCCTCGGTGCCTGGTCCGTGCTCTCCGCGGCCGACCGGGCCGAGGAGGAGAACAAGCCCCGCCCGGGCGGACCGGCGTTCGCGGACGGGAAGGTGACCCTGGACGCGCCGGGCCGTCTGGTGTTCCGCAACACGGCCGCCGGCCCGCGGCGCGACCGGCTGGTCTCCGTCCCGGTGACCGGGCCCGCCGGCGCGGTCCGCACCGCCTCGGACATCAGCTGTCTGCGCTTCCACTCGGCGGCCGGCACCGGCGTCTGCCTCCAGTCCACCACCGTCCTGGGCCGCCCGGCCTACCGCGCGCAGATCCTCGACGCGAACCTGCGCACCGTGCGGTCGTACCCGCTCGCCGGGATCCCGAGCCGCGCCCGGGTCTCGCCCACCGGACACCTGGCCGCCTGGACGGTCTTCGTGAAGGGCGAGTCGTACGGCTCGGCGTTCTTCTCCACCCGGACCGCGATCCTCGACACCCGCGGCTGGAGGTTCGTCCCGAACCTGGAGGAGTTCCGGGTCGTCCTGGACGGCCGTCCGTACCGCAACTCCGACGTGAACTTCTGGGGCGTCACCTTCGCCGGCGACGACGACACCTTCTACGCGACGCTGAGCACCCGCGAGCAGACGTATCTGGTGCGCGGCTCGCTCGCCGGCCGTACCGTCACCACGCTCGCCGAGAACGTGGAGTGCCCGTCGCTGTCGCCCGACGGCACCCGCGTCGCGTACAAGAAGCGCGTGCTCGGCAAGACCGCGCTGTGGCGCGAACACGTCCTCGACCTGCGGACGTCGAAGTCCACGCCGCTCGCCGAGCGGCGCAGCGTGGACGACCAGGCGGTGTGGCTCGACGACCGCACGATCGGCTACGCGCTGCCCGCCGAGAACCGCGCCGACACCGACGACACCTGGACCGTCCCGGCGGACGGCACGGGCGCTCCGCGGGTCCTCTTCGAGGACGGCTCGGCCCCGCCGCGGCCGGCGGGCGGCACGAAGTGAAGGTCACCGTCGGCGAAGGGTGGACCGCGACGGTGACGGACGAGCCCCTGGCCGTCACCCCGCGCTTCACCGGCGACGCCCTGCAGCTCGCGCCGTACACGACCAGGGAGGAGCGCGAGCGCTTCCTCCTGGACACCTTCGGCAGCCAGGAGTGGCTCTGGGACGCTCCGGACACGCTCGGCTTCGAGCGGGCGGGCCGGAAGCTGGCCGGCGCCGAGTTCCGGCTGCCCCACGAGTCCGCCACCGCCGAGGAGTCGGCCCGCCTTCCGGTGGCGCCGGCGGCCCGCCCGGGCGGTCTGCGCGCGGACGAGGAGCGCGACTGCCGACTGGAGGTCACCTCGGTGCTGTGCCGGGCGCCCGGGGACACCGTGCTCACCGCTCTGCGTGACCTCGGCGTCCTCGACGAGCCGCTGGACGCCCGTGTCGGCATCGCCCCCGACGTGGCGCTCCTCCTCCAGCGGGGCACCGTCGTCGGCTGGAGCCTGACCGACCCGGCCCGGCACCTGTCCCCCTGGTTCACGGCGCCCGATCCCGCCCCGCCGGCCCCGGCCACCCGCCGACTGCTCGGCGCCTGCCTGGACCTGGTCACCGACCCGCTGCTCGAACAGGTCCAGGACGGCGAGCCGCCCGCCGTGGCCCGGCTCCTGGAGGTCCACCGGGCCCTGGTGGACCAGCGCGAGGACCGGCACCGCGCCGAGGCCCTGCTCACGCTGATCGGGAATCTGGTGGAGGACGCGGGGACCTGAGGCCGCCGCCCTCCTCCGCTCACAGGCTGCCGGAGACCGGTGCGCAGGGGAGCGAGGTCCACCGGGGTGCCGGTGGTCAGGTCGAGCGAGGCCAGGTGGGGGTGGCAGGCGAGCGGGGTGAGGTCGCCGCCGTCCAGGCGCATTAGCGCCGCAGCAGCGGAACGTTAGTGCGAAACGGAATCCTGTCGGAACACCGTGGCCGTCTCGTCGCCGCGGACCGACGGAACCGGTGCGGCCGTCCCGGCCCGGTGCCCCGACCAGGTGCCCGGCACGGCGCGGAGGGCCGCACGAGGGGGAAAGTGCAGGTAGCAGAGGTGCTCACCATGCGGGTGACGGTGACGGTGCACTCGTCCGATCCGCTCGCCAAGGCAGGGCTGATCAGCCACTTGAGGCATCAGCCGACCATCGACGTCCGATCCGGGCAGGAGGACCGGAAGCCCGACGGGTGCGGGCGCGCGGACCCCGACGAAACGCACATCGCCGTCGTGATCGCGGACCGCATCGACGAGCCCACCACGGCCGAACTGCGGCGCCTGGGGCGGGACATGGACCAGCGGCTCGTGCTCGTCGCCCGCGAGCTGCGCGAACCCGACCTGCTGACCGTGGTCGAGTACGGCGTGCGCGCGATCATCTGGCGCCACCAGGCCACCGAGCAGCGGCTGCTGAGCGCGATCCACAGCGCGGCGAAGGGCGACGGAGAGCTTCCGCCGGACCTGGTGCGCCGGCTGCTCGACCAGGTCGGGCGGCTGCAGCGGGCGACGACGACGGGGGCCGCCGCCAACGGGGCGGTGCCGCTGTTCGGGATGGCGCCGCGCGAGGTGCAGGTGCTGCGGCTGCTGGCCGAGGGGTTCGAGACCCGGCAGATCAGCGAGCAGCTCGCCTACTCCGAGCGCACCGTCAAGAACATCCTGCACGCACTGATGACGCGGCTCCAGCTCACCAACAGGGCGCATGCCGTCGCGTACGCGCTCCGCGAGGGATACATCTGATGTTCCACGAGATCGACGAGGCCCTGGGCCGGCTGCTCGGGACGGCGGCCGCGGGTGAGGTGGCGTTCGACGCGCCGACCCGCGACTGGGCGGCCCGGCGCAGCGCACCGACGCTCAACGCCTACCTCTACGACATCCGCGAGGACGTGGCACGGCGGGAGCGCGGCACGCTCGCCGAGCGGGACGCCCAGGGGATCGTGACGCGCAGGCTGCAACCGCCGCGCTGGTTCCGGCTCTCGTACCTGGTGACCGCCTGGACGACGCAGCCCAAGGACGAGCACCGGCTGCTCGCGGGCGCGCTGGCGGCGCTGCTGCCGCAGGACGTGCTCTCCGGGGAGGCGGTGCCGGCGTCGGTACGGCCGATCGCGCCGACGCTGCCGCTGTCGGTGGCGGCGCCGCCCGCCGAGTCGCGGTCGCTCGCGGACATCTGGTCGGCGCTCGGCGGCGAGCTCAAGCCGTCCCTCGACGTCGTGATCACCACGCCGTTCCCGGTCACTCCGGTGTACGGCGCGGCGCCGCCGGTCACCGAGGCGGAGTTCGTCGTGCGCGGCACCGATGGAACGGGCGGATCCGACGCCCGGCCGCGTACGCTGCGCCGCCGCTCCGGCGCCGCGGGCACGCAGGACGGGAGCCGGACATGAGTGACCTCCTTGAGCTGATCGCCGCGCTGCGGGCGCGGGTCGCCGCGCTCGTGGAGGCCCGCAGCGCGGGCGACCCGACCGCCGCCGATCCGATGCGCGGCCTGTACGTCACCGAGGCGACCGCCCGCCGGATCGCGGCCGGGCCGGTCCGCACGCCCGAGTACGAGGCCGGTGCACCGCCCCTGCCCGGCGACGGCGGCGGGGGCGGCACGGCCCGGCTGGCGGCCCTGACCCGGGCCTTCGGGCTGTCCGCGCTCGACGCGCACATCCTCGTCGCGGCCCTCGCGCCGGACGTGGACCGGGGTTTCGAGGCGCTGTACGGGTACCTCAACGACGACGTCGGACGGCGTCGCGCCACGGTGCAGCTGGCCCTCGACCTCGCGGGCACGGGCACCTTCGACGCGGCTGCCCGCGACCGCTTCCACCCGGCGGCGCCGCTGCGCGCCGGGGCCCTGCTCGAAGTCGAGGACGAGGAACGGCCGCTGCCCGGGCGGGCGTTGCGGGTGTCGGAACGGGTGATCGCGCACCTGCTCGGCGACGACGGCCGCATGGACGCGCAACTGCTCGACGCGGGCGTCGAGTTGCTGCCGCCGTCCGCGCCCACCGGGCTCGCCCACTCCGTGCTCGCCGCGCGCGTCGCCGCCGCCGGCCCCGTCACCGTCCATCTGCGGGAGCGGGTGCCCGGTGCCGCCGCCGACGCGGTGGTGGCCGCGCTGCGCGCCGACGGCCGGCCCGTGCTCCGCTGCCGGCCGGAGTCCGCGACCGCGGCGACGGCCCACGTGCTGCTCCGGGAGGCGCGGCTGCGCGGGGCGGCCGTGGTCGTCGAGCCGCTGCCGCCGGAGCCCGGGCCGCTGGTGCGGGCGCTGGCCGGACGGGGGGTGACGGTGGTCCTGGCCGGCGTCGACGCGCCCGAGCCGGGCTGGCTGCCGGACGGCGACCTGGTGGCCCTGGAGGCACCGGCCGGCGCGGCCGCCGCCTCCGGTGCGCTGTGGCGTCACGAACTCGACGGGCCGGCCGTCGACTTCGACCTGGACGAGGCCACCGCGCCGTACCGGCTGAGCGGCGACCAGATCCGCCGGGCCGCCCGTACGGCGCGGGCACTCGCCGCGTTCGAGGGCGCCGCGCTGACCCGCGCCCAGGTGCAGCACGCCGCCCGGCTGGTCTCGGCGCCGCTGCTCGACAGCCGCGCGCGCCGGATCCGGCCGGCCGTCGGCTTCGCCGACATCGTGCTCCCCGAGGAGCCGCTGGCGCTGCTGCGCGAGCTGACCGGACGGGCCCGCGACCGGGACCGGGTGCTCGGCGAGTGGCGGCTGCGCACCGGTGGCGGCCGCGGGCGCGGGGTCGTCGCGCTGTTCGCCGGGGAGTCGGGCACCGGAAAGACGCTCGGCGCCGAGGTCGTCGCGGGCGAACTGGGCCTGGACCTCTATGTGGTGGACCTGTCCTCGGTGGTCGACAAGTACGTCGGCGAGACCGAGAAGAACCTGGAGCGCATCTTCGTCGAGGTGGACCGCACCGACTGCGTGCTGCTCTTCGACGAGGCCGACGCCGTCTTCGGCAAGCGGTCGGAGGTGAAGAGCTCGCACGACCGGTACGCCAACCTGGAGAGCGCGTATCTGCTCCAGCGCCTGGAGGCGTTCGACGGCATCGCCGTCCTCACCACCAACCTGCGGGCCAACATCGACGAGGCGTTCACCCGCCGGCTCGACCTGGTCGTGGAGTTCCCGTTCCCGGACCCCGAGCAGCGGATCGTGCTGTGGCAGGCCTGCCTGGCGGGCACACCGCGGGAGGCTGGGCTCGACGAGGAGATCGCCCGCTGCGCCAAGGAGTTCGAGCTGGCCGGCGGCGCGATCCGGTCGGCGGCGACGACGGCCGGCTATCTGGCGGCGGCCCGGGGCTCGGCGGTCACCGCCGAGGACGTACGGGCCGGGGCGCGACGCGAGTACCGCAAGGCCGGGCGGCTGGTGCCGGACGCGGGAGTGCCCTGGGCGCCGTGACGCGCCCGTACGACGAAGGAGGGGGCCACCCACGCGGGTGGCCCCCTCTCTCGCTGCGCCGAGTCGCTACTTCACGCTGCCGCCGAGCATCTTGCGGAGCGTGGGCCAGTCGGCGGTGCCGCTCGCGGACAGGCCGACGGCCGTCTGGTAGTCGGCGATGTGCCCGGCGACATTGCTGCTGTAGCGGGTGGGCGTCTGCCGGCCCGTACGGAAGTAGTCGACGCCCTGGCGGGAGTAGGTACGCATCCGGTCGAGGTCGGCATCGCTGAAGTCGCGGTTCATCGCCCACCAGAAGGCGGCCATCACCTGGGTCGTCTGCATGCTGGTCGTGCCCGACGCGACCTGGTCGGGCCGCACGCCCTGCACCCAGAGGGAGGTGAGCGTGGCGCGGCCCAGAGTGCCTTCCTCGTCCGTGTCGAAGATCGCGGCCGAGTTCTTGCCGTCCTCGAGGCCGGACTTCACGACGGCGCGCTGGTAGCAGACGAGCGAGGCGCGGGTCGGCGCGTCGATCACTCCGCGCGTCCACCGCTGCCTGAGCGTGCACGGGTTGCCGTCACCCATGGTCGCGAGGCGCTCCTGCGCGAACTCGACGACCACGTCCGGCTGGTTGCCGTAGCGCCACGGCGGCACGGGCCGCGCGGCGGCGGGCGGCGCCGCGGGCTGCTGTCCGGTGCTGTCGCCCGGCGGGTTCCCGCCGCCCGCGCCGCCGTCCCCGCCGCCTCCTCCGGCGGGCGGGCGCGCTCCGCCGCCGGAGGGCGGGGTCGGGCCGCCGCCGGGGTCCCCGGGCCCCGAACCGGGACCGGCCCCGGTGTCGCCGGGCGAGGGCGGCGGCGCCGTGGGCAGCTCGTCCCCGTCGCCCTGCGGCGCCGGCACCGGCGCGCCCGAGGCCCGCAGGTCCTTGGCGGCGGTGACGATCTTCGGGGAGAAACCGAACCAGAGCACGGCGAAGGCGATCGCGGCGCTCATCAGGAGTCCGCCGGCGACCATCAGCCAGGCGCCGACGACGGGGCGCTGGTCGAAGGTGGCGTCGAGGTCGAGCGAGGTGTCGTCGCCCGACCGCCGCACGGCCACGGTGAAGCGGTGCGACTCCTCGCCACCGGTCCACCGCACCGCCTGCGGCCGCACCGCGAGTTCGGCGAACGCGGCCCGGCCCGGCTCGATCCGCACGGCGTTCGGCCGCACCTCGAAGGCGAGCCGGTTGGCGTCGTCCCGTGCCACGAGGGACGCGGTCAGCGGGGTGTTGCCGACGTTGTCCACGGCGATCCGGGCCCGGCCGCGGAAGCGGCCGAAGAGCGTCGGGGGCAGCAGCTCGGCGCGCGCCTCGGTGAACGGCGTGACGGTCAGCTGCCCTTCCACCACGTCACGGGCGGCCGGGTTCTCGCGCGGTTCGACGCGGATGCCGTACGGGACGGGGCCGGCCGCCACGTCCGGCGAGCGGGGCGGGGCGAAGGAGATCTCGGCGGTCCCCTCGCTGCCCGGGTAGAGACGGAGGACCTCCGGCTCCACCCGGGACCACCCGGAGGGTTTGCCGACCAGCGAGAGGCGGTACTCCTCGACGGTGTCCCCGGTGTTGCGCACCCGCAGCCGGGCGGAGGTCCGGGCGCCTGGCTCGACGGTCGTGTCGGCCGGATCCAGAGAGGTCCACATGGTCATGGGCGGAGGCTAGGTCGGCGACGGGGACCTCCGGTTGCCCGAGCGTCCCTGGTCAGGGGCAGGACGTCGTGACCGCGCGGGCCCCGGTGCGGAGGGGTTCCCCGTTCGACGGGGGCGCGGGGGTGGGCTGGTGCGGCGGGTGCTTCGGCGCGGAGGAGTGCGCGCGGTGCGGTTCGGATGCCGCTACGAGTAGGGGGTTGGGGACGGCGTCGGGCACGGCCCGGGTGCGAGGTCGGGAACGGGCCGGGTACGGCGTCAGGCAGGCCCGGGTACGGGCCGGGTACGGCGTCCGGTCGTGCCCGCGCGGCCACGCGTCGTTGCCCGCGCTTTGCCCTTGTCTTCCTGGCCGCGGCCTCGGCGCCCCGGCGAGAGTCGGAGACGTCCGAACGCCGACGACGACCGCGGATGCCGTACGGCCCGCGCAGGCGCCGCCACCACTGTCTGATCCAGCGCTCGAGTGATCCAGGAGAGCCACGCACCCATGCCCACCTACCTGTCCCCCGGCGTCTACATCGAGGAAGTCGCCCGCGGTTCCCGCCCCATCGAGGGCGTCGGCACGTCCGTCGCCGCGTTCGTCGGCCTCGCGCCCACCGGACCGCTGAACGAGCCGGTCCTCGTGACCAACTGGTCTCAGTACGTGGCCTCGTTCGGCGACTTCACGGACGGGTACTACCTCGCCCACTCCGTCTACGGCTTCTTCGACAACGGCGGCACCGCCGCGTACGTCGTGCGGGTCGGCGGCGACGACCGGGACGCCGCGCGGGCCGTGTCCGCGGGGGCCGCCGACCGGCCGCAGCAGCAGGCGCAGCCGGAGCTCGTACCCGGTGCCGCCGTCGCGCTCGGCACCTTCCGGGTCGCCGCCATCGCCGCGGGCACCGAGGCGGGCGGGGCGATCACCGTCGAGGTGCAGGACGTGGAGGGCGAGCCGGACCGCTTCAAGCTCGTCGTGAAGGACGGCGAGAAGACCGTCGAGAGCTTCGACGCCTCCGCCAAGAAGAGCGCCCGCAACTACGTGGTCACCCAGGTCAGGCAGCGTTCCACGACCATCGTCCTGGAGGAGGCGGCGGCCGGCGGCCAGCTCGCCCGGCCCGAGGCGCAGGTCGTGACCCTGGCCCCGCCGACGCAGGCACCCGCGTCCGCTCCCGCGCCGGCCGCGACGCCGGCCACCCCCGGAGCCGGCAACCCGCTGGAGTCCGCGCGGTTCATCGGCGACTCCGCCGACCGCACCGGCTTCGGCGGCCTGGAGGCGTACGACGAGATCAGCATGGTCGCCGTGCCCGACCTGATGGGCGCCTACCAGCAGGGCCTGATCGACGCGGAGCAGGTCAAGGCGGTCCAGCTCGGCCTCATCGCGCACTGCGAGCTCATGGGCGACCGGATGGCCATCCTGGACCCGCCGCCCGCCCTCAACGCGCGTGACGTGCGCAAGTGGCGCCAGGAGACGGCCGGTTACGACTCCCGGTACGCCGCCGTCTACTACCCGTGGATCAAGTCCTTCGACCCGGCCTCCGGCCAGACCCGTACGGTCCCGCCGTCCGGCCACCTGGCCGGCGTCTGGGCCCGCAACGACTCCGAGCGCGGCGTGCACAAGGCCCCCGCCAACGAGATCGTGCGCGGCGCCGTCGACCTCGAACTGCAGATCACCCGCGGCGAGCAGGACCTGCTCAACCCGATCGGCGTGAACTGCATCCGGGCCTTCCCCGGCCGCGGCATCCGCGTGTGGGGCGCCCGCACGCTCGCCTCCGACCCGGCCTGGCGGTACCTGAACGTCCGCCGCTACTTCAACTACCTCGAGGAGTCGATCCTCGTCGGCACCCAGTGGGTCGTCTTCGAGCCCAACGACGCCTCGCTGTGGGCCCGCATCCGCCGCAACGTCTCGTCCTTCCTGGTCAACGAGTGGCGCCAGGGCGCGCTGTTCGGCCAGCGGGCCGAGGACGCCTTCTACGTGAAGTGCGACGAGGAGACCAACCCGCCGGAGTCCGTCGACCTCGGTCGCGTGGTCTGCGAGATCGGCATCGCGCCGGTGAAGCCGGCGGAGTTCGTGGTGTTCCGGTTGGCGCAGTTCCAGGGCGGGGGCGGGGAGCTGGAGGAGTAGCCGGTCTTCGGTCCCTCGCTCACCAGACCTCCCGAACCTCCCGAACCTCCCGAACCTCCCGAACCTCCCGAATACGAAACAGGAGTGTGACCCTTCATGTCCCTCGACACCGGTGACGCCCTCACCAGTCACAATTTCGGCCTCCAGATCGACGGCGTCATGGTCGAGACCCTGCAGGAGGTCAGCAGCCTCTCGATGGAGCAGGACGTCATCGAGTTCCAGCAGGTCACGGCCGACGGCAAGCCGATCATCAAGAAGCTGCCCGGCGTGAAGAAGGCCGGCGAGTGCACGGTGACGCGCGGCGCCACGCAGTCCCCGGCCTTCACCGAGTGGATCTCGTCCTCGATCGCCGGCGACATGGGCTCGGCCCGCAAGGACGCCTCCATCATCTTCATGGACTACCAGCAGCGGGAGGTGAAGCGGTACAACCTGCGCAACGCCTGGTGCACGAAGGTCGAGCTGAGCGCGACCAAGGCCGGTGACGCCTCCGCCCTCACCGAGCAGGTCACCATCACCTTCGAAGAACTCACCCTCGGCTGATGCGACGCGACGGATCGACGGCGCTGGCGCCGCGGACGCAGGGGCCGGGACCGGGGCCGGTCCCGGGGGCGGGGCAGGGGCAGGGGCAGGCCGAGCGCCGACAGGAGCCGCTGCGCACCGAGTTCGAGTTCGAACTGCCCCGCGGCTTCGTCGACGAGACGGGCACCGTGCACCGCACCGGCGCGATGCGCCTGGCCACCGCCCGGGACGAGCTGGTGCCGCTTCGGGACCTCCGCGTCCGCGAGAACCCCGCGTACCTCTCCGTGGTCCTGCTCGGCCGGGTCATCACCCGCCTGGGCACGCTGCCGTCGGTCCACGACGGCACCGTGGAGAACATGTTCGCCTCCGACCTGGCCTTCCTCCAGGACTTCTACCGGCAGATCAACGCGGAGGGCCACACCCGGGCCGCGGTCGCCTGCCCGCACTGCCAGCAGTCCTTCGAGGTCGAACTCGCCGGGAGCCGCCTGGGGGAATCGTGACGTACGCGGCGGACCGGATCGAGGAGGAGACCGCGTACCTCGCCTTCCACTTCCACTGGGGAGTGGACGACATCCTCGACCTGGAACACGCGGACCGGCGCGGATACGTGGCACGGGCGGCGGCGCTGGTGGAGCGGACGGCGGCGGCGCAGGCGTAACGGCATTACCGAGAAAGGGGGTTGGAGACGATGGGAATGTTCGAGAGGTGGGGGCGTCGCCGTAAGCAGCGCGACGCGGCCGAAGCCCCCGCGACCGGGCCGGCGCCGTCCGGCAGTGCGTGGCAGGCGCTGCCCCCCGTGCAGCGCGTCCTCGGCTCCCCGCGCCCGGTCGCGGAGCCGGGCTTCGCCGGCTACCTCGCGACCCACTGGAACCCCTCCTTCCACAGCGACCTCGGCCACGGCGCGGTGCCGGACGCGCCCGGCGGCCTGCTCCTGGACGCGGTACGGCCCGTGGGCCCGGCGGAGCGGCCGGCCGGCGCCGAACTCCCGGGCCTGCGGCTCCCGGTGGTCGGCCCCGAGGCCAAGCCTTCCGACGCGCCGCGGCCGAAGACGGCCGCGGGGACGGGTGACCCCGCGTCCGGGACGCGGGACGCGGGCGGCGCCTCGACCCGTACGTCCCGGCCGCCGGCGGTCCAGCGTGCCGCCGGCCGCACGGAAGGCGCGGCCACGCCGGCGGCGGTCGCGAACGCGCCTGGAAGCGGCGTAGCGGCACCCCTTCCGGCACGAGGTGGTGCCACGACCCCGACGGTGCGGCCCCTTCAGCCACTCACGTCGCCACCGGTGGCGACGGAGGACGCCATTCGTACGACCCCGCAAACGTCCGTCGCGACGCCCTCGGCGCCCGTCCGGCCGACGCCCGTCCGACGCTCACCCCTGCTCGCAGCCCGTCCCGCGCAACCGCAGCGGCGTCTCGCCGCGGCGAGCGCGAACCGGTCGGACGCCGCGGAGGCGCCCGGGGCGGCGCCCGTCCAGCGGGCAGCGGTCTCGGCGGCGACCGCAACGACCGCATCGACCGACGCCGCTCGACCCGGCGGCACACCGGCGCCGGCGACGACGCCAGTGCGTGTCGCGGAAGCACCGAACACGGCACCTGTCCACGGCTCGGCAGCGCCGGAGACAGCGCCTGCTCAGGGCGCGCCGGCGCCCGGGGCGGCACTCACCCCCGGCGCGGCAGCGCCGGGCACGCCGACCGTCCAACGGGCGGCAGCCTCGGCGGACGCACCCGCCACGACCGCATCGACCGACGCCACCCGGCTCGGCGGCACACCGGCGCCGGGGACCGCGCCCGTCCGGGGCACGACGGTACCCGGGACGGCGCCCGTCCACCGGGCAGCGGCCCCGGCCACCGCAGCGACCACATCAGCCCGTGCCACTCGGCCCGGCGGCACGCCCGCGCCGGAGACGGCACCCGCCCCGGGCACGGCAGCGCCTGCGACGGCACCCGTCCAGCAGGCACGGACCGCATCGGCCGAGGCCACTCGGCCCAGCGGCACACCGGCGCCCGGCACGGTATCCGCAAAGGGCGCGGCAGCGCCGGGCACGGCACCCGTCCAGCGGGCAGCGGCCCCGGCACCGGCGACCGCGACGACCACATCGACCGACGCCACTCGACCCGGCGGCATCCCCGCGCCGGGGGCTGCACCTGGCCGGCCGGCCGACGCGGCCTCGGCTGCTGCCCGCCCGGGCGCGACGTCCGTCCAGCGGACGGAGGCCGCTGCGCAGAGGTCCATGGGCGAGCCGACCGTCCCGGCAGCGGCTCCCGAGGACGCGGCCGCGCCGACCGGCACGACCCCGCCCGGTCACGCACCGAAGCAGGCCCCGGCGTCCGTCCAGCCGGCAACGCCCGCAGTGCGGCCGCCCGCAGGCTCCACGCTCGGCCGGCACCGCGGCACGGGGAGTCCAGAGCCGACGCCCGTGCCCGACACCACTCGGCCCGGTCGCACACCCGGGCCGGACGTGGCGCCCCTCCAGCGTGCGACAGCACCCGCGCGCACACCGGCCGACGCCGCCCAGCCGCGCACCACACCCACGCCCAGCACCTCGCCCGTCCACCGCGCGGACACCGCCCCGCAATCGACGACCCCCGCCGCGACGCCCGTCCAGCGCACGACGACACCCGCACCCGCACCCGCCGACTGGGCGGCCCACGCCACACCCACGCGCCCGACGACCGCCGCCGCTCCCTCCGTACCTCCCCTCACCGCGCCGGAGCCCTCCAGCACCGGCCGGTCTCAGAGCTCCTCGGTCCCGGTTTCCCCCGCCGGGGCCGAGGCCCCTGCCGTACGGCAGCGTCCCGCCGTGCGCCGTTCGCGGCGCGCCCCGGGGGCCGACTGGACCGCGACGGCGGCCACGCCGCCGGCGAGCCCGGTCCGGCCGGGGCTCGGTGCGCCTGTGCAGCGGGTCGCGGCCGAGCCGTCCGGGCGGCGGCCGAACACGCCGCCCCGGCGGTCTCCTGTCGGCGCGCCGATCGTCCCGGCGCCCGCGGCGCCGAGCCCCACCCCCGCCATGGCACCGGTGCCTGCGCCGGCGCCGGCACCGGCACCGGCACCGGAGACCACCGTCCAGCGCTCCCCCGAGCCCTCCGTCCCGCTCCCCCTCGTGACCGTCACCGACGTCCCGCGCGCCAAAGCACCCGCCCCGCGGCGGCAAGCGACCCTGCCGCTCACCGCCGCCCGCCCGCTGGCACCCCGCACAGCATCGCCTCAGGCCCCGACCACGCCCGCGGACCCGCCCGCCGCCAAGCCCGTTCAGCCGAGCCCCGTCCGCCCCGTGGTCCCCCTCGCCGTCCAGCGCCAGAGCACCCCGGCCACCAGCCCGGCACCAGCCCCCGCCCCGATCCCCGCACCCGCACCCGCACCCGCACCCGCACCCGCCGCCACCTTCGTTCCCATTCCCTCGGCCCCACCCGGCGCACCCTCCGTGCAGCGCGCTGCCGCCCCCACCCACGACGTCCCCGCCGAGTCCCCCACCCAGCTCGACGAGCTGGCCCGCCGGCTCGTCACCCCCCTCTCCCGCCTCCTGCGCGCCGAACTCCGTGCCGACCGCGAGCGCGTCGGCCGCCTCCGGGACCACTCCCACTGAACCTCCCGCCCCGCCTATCCGAGAGACCCGCCACCATGCCCACCCCGCAGGACCCCGCCTCCACCGTCTTCTTCAAGCTCACCATCGACGGCCAGGACCTCGGCCTGTTCAACGGCTGTGACGGCCTCTCATCCGAAGTGGAGGTGGAGCGGCGGCAGGAGGGCGGGAACAACGGTTTCGTCTGGCAGCTGCCGACCCGCGTGACCTTCTCCACCATTCGCCTGACGCGCCCGCTCACTCCCGACACCGCGAAGGTGGCGGCCTGGATCTCGTCGCTCGCCACCGGCATCACGCGCCCGACGGCCCAGATCGCGGCGCTGCGCGCCGACGGGTCGGTCGTGGCGCAGTGGGGTCTGGTGGAGGTGCTGCCGGTGCGCTGGACGGGGCCGACGCTCGACCCGGCGAGCCCGGCCGTGGCCACGGAGACGCTGGAGATCGCGCACCACGGGTTCACCGACGCGGGGGGTCTCTGAGATGGCGGCGCCGATCGGCGGGACGGCGGCGCGCGGGCTTTCGCGGGCCTCGCTGTCCATCCACCAGCCGCCGGCGGACCTGGACGGGCCGCTCGGCGGGAGGCTGGGCGAAGTGCGGTTCCAGTTCAATCCGGACGAGCTGCGGCTGAGCCGGGCGGCGGACTGGCACACGGAGCCGGCCGTCGCGTACACGCGGGGCGCGCCGCCGAAGTTCACGGGCAGCCGGCCGGCCTCGCTGGAGGTCGAGGTGTTCCTCGACGCGTCCGGGACCCCGTCGTCGACGGTGGTGCAGCAGCAGGTGGAACTTCTCCTGTCCTGTTGCGAGGTGACGCAGCAGAGCGTGGAATCGAAGGCGCCGTCGCCGCCGTGGGTCGAGTTCTCCTGGGGTTCGTTCTCGACCGTGCGGTTCGTCGCGTACGTGACGTCCGTGGCCGCGACGTACACCCTGTTCAGCCCGAGCGGCGTGCCGTTGCGCGCCACCTGCCGACTCTCGCTCACCGAGATCGCGACGGCGACGAAGCGGCAGAACCCCACCTCCGGCGCGCTGTCGGCCCGCCGGACGCACCGGACGGTCTCCGGGGACTCGCTCGCGTCGCTCGCCTGGCGGGAGTACGGCGACGCGACGCGCTGGCGGGTGATCGCCGAGGCGAACGCCATCGACGACCCGATGCGACTGCGCCCGGGCACGGAACTGCTGCTCCCGTCCAGCACCGAGACGCCGGAGCCCCACCCACACGCTTCGCAGACCAAGGGCACCCGATGAGCGAGAAGACCTTCACCACCGTCCTGCACGTGCAGCTCGACGGCACGCTGCTTCCCGACCCGCTGGCGGTGCGGCTCACCGAGGGCTGGGTGGACGCGAGCGTCAACGTCCCGTCCGCGTTCCAGCTGACCTTCAGCGACAAGGACGGCACCCTCACCGAGAAGTTCCCGTTCCTGAAGGTGGGCGCGATGGCGGTGCTGTCGCCGTTCACGGACGGCAGGCGCGGCGAGCCGATGCTCACCGGCGAGGTGACGGCGGTCGAGGTGGACGCGGCGCCGGGGCACGGGCGCTATCTGATCCTGCGCGGGTACGACCCGGGGCACCGGTTGCTGCGGAACCGGCGGGTCGAGGGCTATCCGAACATGACGGCCGCCGACATCGCCCGGCGGCTCGCGGCCCGCAGCGGCATCCCGGTGGGCCGGATCGACGCGACGCCGACGGTGTACGAGCTGGCCACCCAGCCCAACATCACCGACTGGGACTTCCTCTCCCGGCTCGCCCGGGAGAACGACGTACGGCTCTCCCTGGACCCGGCGGGCCGGCTGGTGTTCGCCGCGCTGCCGCCGGCCGCGACCGCGCCCGCCGACACCACTCCGGCGGCGCAGAGCCCGTACGTCCTCGACTTCGGGCACAACACCCTGCACAGCAGGGTGTCCGTCACCGCCGCCGGCCAGGTCCGCACGGTCGACGTGCGCGGCTGGGATCCGCGCACCAAGCAGGCGCTGTCGTCCCCGACCCCTGCCGTCGGGAGCGGCGACATCGAGTCGGACATCACCTCGGTGCAGCTGTCCGAGCCGTTCGGTCCGGCCGAACTGGCGGCGACGGGCCGGCCGTTCACGACCCAGTCGGAGGTGACTCAGGCCGCCGCCGCGCTCGCGGACGACGTCGCGGGCTCGTACGCGGAGCTGGAGGTGTCCGTCACCGGCAACCCCGCTCTCAAGCCGGGGCAGCCGGTGGCCGTGCGGGGCGCGGGCTTTCCCTTCGAGGGCCGCTACACGGCGACCGGGGTGCGTCATGTCTTCGCTTCGGGACGGCAGTTCACCACCTGGCTGACGGTCTCCGGCCGGCAGTTCCGTTCGCTGTACGGGACGGCTTCCGGTGGCGGCGAGCCGGCGCCGGCGATGCCGGGCGTGGCGGTCGCGCTGGTGACCAACACCAAGGATCCGCTCTCGCTGGGCCGGGTCAGGCTGCGCTTCCCGTGGCTGTCGGCGACGTACGAGAGCTCCTGGTGCCGGGTGGCGCAGCTCGGCGGCACCGGGGGCGGCGGGCTGGTGCTGCCCGAGGTGGGCGACGAGGTGCTGTGCGCCTTCGACCGGGGGTCGCTGGAGCATCCGTACGTCCTGGCGGGGCTCTACAACGGCGTGGACCGGCACACCCCGGCCACCGACGGGGTGCCGCCGGTGGACCCGACGAGCGGTCGCGTCCAGTGGCGCGCGCTGACCTCCCGCACCGGTCACACCGTCGAGCTGCGCGAGGCCGGCGGCCGGACCCGCTCCTCGCACGGCGTGCGGCTGCGCACCGGGCAGGGGAAGCTGAGCATCGAGCTGAACGAGGCCCGTACGACCCTGACCATCGACAGCGACGGCACGGTCACCATCACGGGTGCCCGGGGGGTGACGGTCGAGTCCGGGAGGGATCTGACGCTGTCGGCGCGGGGGCGGATCAGCCTCGACGCGAAGCTCGGCGTGGACATCAAGGCGGGGACGAAGTTCAAGGTGTCGGCGCTGACCCAGGCCGTCCTCAACGCGCCGTCCCTCATCACCTCGACCGTCCCGATGCCCAATCCCGTGGCCGCGAACCTGCCGTTCTAGAGGGGGACTTGTCATGAGTGAGTGCCATGAGTGAGCGCTTCGTCGGCGCCGGCTGGGCGTTTCCCATGCGCACCGGACCGAGCGGGGCCATCGCCCTGGTGCGGCGCGACCGCGAGATCGATGAGTCGATGCGGCTCGTGCTCGCCACGGCGCCGGGCGAGCGGCCGATGCGGCCCGAATTCGGCTGTGCGGTGCACGAGTTGGTGTTCGCTCCGGTCAACGACGCGACGATGGGCCGGATCCGCTACGAGGTGATGTCGTCGCTCGACCGCTGGGAGCCGCGCATCGAGGTGGAGGAGGTCACGGTCGCGCCGGCGCCCGGCGAGCCGACCACCCTGCACATCGACGTCCGCTACCGGGTGCGCGGCGCCAACAACCCGCGCAATCTCGTCTTCCCCTTCTACGTCATCCCCTCCGAGGACTGAAAGCCCCGCCATGGCCCTGCCCGCACCCCATCTCGACGACCGGCGTTTCCAGCAGTTCGTCGACGACGCCAAGCGTTATGTCCAGCAGGCGTGTCCCGAGTGGACGGACCACAACGTCTCGGACCCCGGCGTGACCCTGATCGAGGCCGTCGCCCACATGGCCGACCAGCTGGTCTACCGGCTCAACCGGGTCCCGGAGAAGAACCACCTGGCCTTCCTGGACCTGCTGGGCGTGACGCTGTTCCCGCCCGCCGCCGCGCACGCCGAGGTCACCTTCCGGCTGTCCGCGCCGCAGCCCGAGCCGGTGCTCCTGCCGGCCGGCACGGAGGTGGCCACCGGGCGCACGGAGACGGAGGAGGCGGTCGTCTTCGCGACCGTCGCGGATCTGACCGTCGTACCCTGCGAGTTGACGCGGCTGCTGCGCCAGGAAGCCGGCGGCGCGCCCGAGGACCGCACGCAGGACGTCCTCGGCGGCGCCGACATCCCGGTCTTCACGCCGTCGCCGCGGATCGGCGACGCGCTGCTCCTCGGTCTCTCGGCGGCCGTGCCGGACTGTGTGCTGGTGCTCGACCTGGACAGCCGGGTGGACGGCGTCGGTGTGGATCCGCGCCGGCCGCCGCTGGTGTGGGAGGCCTGGACGACGGCCGGCGGGTGGACGGTGTGCGAGGTCGACGAGGACTCCACGGGCGGTCTCAACCGGCCGGGCGAGGTGGTCCTGCACATGCCGTCCGGGCACGCGGTGTCCCGGCTCGGCGGTCACGAGGCGGGCTGGGTGCGCTGCCGGGTGGTCGAGCCGGTGGCCGGGCTGCCGTCGTACAGCGAGTCGCCGACGGTACGGGCCGCGGGTGCCTTCACCATCGGCGGCACCGTGCGCGCGGCGCACGCCGAGACGGTGCGGGACGAGCCGCTGGGCGAGTCCGAGGGCGTGCCCGCGCAGCGGATCCGGCTCGCGCACGCGCCCGTGGTGGACCGGCCGCCGCTGCTGCTCCAGGTCGCCGAGCGGGCGACCGGTGTCGTCGGGGACGGTGACGGAGACGAGGAGGACCCGGACGCGGGCTGGCAGGAGTGGACCGTCGTCCCCGACTTCGCCTCGTCCCGCCCCGGCGACCGGCACGTCACCCTCGACGCGGCCACCGGCGAGATCTCCTTCGGTCCCGCCGTCCGCCAACCCGACGGCACGGTACGGCAGTTCGGCGCCGTGCCGCCGAAGGGCGCGGCGATCCGCGCGGTGCGTTACGGCACCGGAGGCGGCCGGGCGGGCAACGTGGCGCGGTCCACGATCACCGTGCTGCGCAGCTCCATCCCGTACATCGCCCGGGTCGAGAACCGCGAGGCGGCCCGCGGCGGCGTGGACGGGGAGACCGTCGAGGAGGCCAAGGCGCGGGCGCCCATCACCCTGCGGGCGCAGGAGCGGGCCGTCACCGCCCGCGACTACGAGGAGCTGGCCCGGCGCGCCGCGCCCGAGGCCGCGCGGATCTCCTGCCTGGCGGCGGACGCGGCCGAGGCGGGCGAGAACGCGGTCCGGGTCCTCGTCGTACCGCAGGCGGTGCCCGACCGCGGCGGCCGGCTGCGCTTCGAACAGCTCGTGCCGGGCGAGGAGTTGCTGTCCCGGGTGAGCGGTTTCCTCGACGAGCGGCGCCCGCTGGGCACCCGGCTGGCCGTGGGGCCGCCGTACTACCAGGGCGTGACGGTGGTCGCGACGCTGCACTGCTTCCGCGCGGCGGGGGCGGAGCGGGTGCGGGCCGAGGCCCTCGACACGCTGTACGCGTACCTGGACCCGCTGACCGGCGGCGCGCACGGCGAGGGCTGGCCGTTCGGGCGTCCGCTGCGGGCCGGCGAGATCTTCGCCGCGCTGCAGCGGGTGCCGGGCGTGGAGCTGGTGGACGAGGTCCTGCTGCATCCGGCCGATCCGCTGACCGGGCGGCGGGGCGACACGACGGACCGGATCGAACTGGCGCCGTCCGCGCTGCTCTTCCCCTTCGACCACCACGTCCGTGTGATCGAGGCGCGGTGAGGGGTTCGGTGAGCCGTTCCTCGCGCGGTACGGTGCCGGGGCTCGCGACCCCGCACCCGCTGGGCGCGGCGCTGCCCGCCGTGTACGCGGAGGACGAGTTCGGGCAGCGGTTCGTGGCCGGCCTCGACGTGGTCCTCGCGCCGCTCTTCCATGTCCTCGACTCGCTCGCGGCGTACTTCTCGCCCGCTCTCGCCCCCGACGACTTCGTCGACTACCTCGCGACCTGGGTCGGCGCGGAGCCGGCGGGCATCGAGCCGCCGGAGCTGCGCAGGCAGGCGGTCGCCTCGGCCGTCGCCCTGCACCGGGTGCGCGGCACCCGCCGGGGTCTCGCCCTCGCCGTCCGGCTCGCCTTCGGCGTCATGCCCGAGATCACCGAGAGCGGCGGCGCGAGCTGGTCCGTCCGCCCGCTCGGCCCGTTCCCCGGTGCCCCCGAGCCCGGGGTGCACGTCACGCTCCGGGTCGCCGACCCCGCCGCCGTGGACCCGTACCGGCTGCGCGCGGTCGTGGCGGCGGCCCGGCCCGCGCACCTGCCGTTCACGGTGGCCGTGACGCCCTCTACCCGAACCTCCGAAGGAGCCCGATCCCATGAGTGACGCGCCCGCGTCGACCCGCCCCTGCCCGGACTGCGCGAGCCCGGTGCGCGCCACCGACCAGTCGTTCTGCGACAGCTGCGGGGCGTTCCTGCGCTGGAACGCCCGGTCGGCCGAGGTCTCGGCCGAGGTCTCGACGGAGGTCTCGACGGAGGTCTCGACCGAGGACCCGACGGTGGAGCGTGCGGCCGTCGAAGCGCCCGCGCCGGCCGGCCCCGAGGACACCGTCGTGCGCTCCCTCCTGGTCCCGGTCCCGGAGCACGAGGCGGACGAGCCCGACGCCGTCGCCGCTCCCGTGCTCCCGGCCCGCCCGGAGGCGCCGGCGCCCGCCGCCCGTACCGCCGAGGTGCCCGCGGCGGCTCCCGACGGCCCGCCGTGCCCGGCCTGCGCGCGCCCGAACGTCCCCGGCCGCCGCTTCTGCCGCTTCTGCGCGACGCCGATGGCACCGGAGCAGCCGGCCCCGGCCGACGGCCCGTACGCGGGTCAGCGCCCCGGCCTGCCCCGTGACCGCCGCCACTGGATCGCCCGCGCGCTGGTCGCCGCGGGCGTGGTGACCGTGGTGGTGGGCGGCGTCGTCGGCGGCCCGCCCGCCGCCCGTGCCGTCCAGGACCACTTCGCCACCCGCGTCGCCGTCCACCCCGTCTCCTGGGCCGCGTCCCACTCCGCCCCGAAGCAGGCGCCCCTGCTGGCCGGCGACGGCTACTCCAACACGTGGTGGGGCACCGGCTACGCGGGCGACTCGGCGGGCCAGTACCTGGAGGCACGCTTCGGCGAGCCGACCGACCTCCTCGACGTCCTGATCACTCCCGGCAGTTCGAGGACGACCACGCAGTCCGACGAGCAGGCGACCCCGCGCACCTTCGACCTCGTGGTCACCGACTCCTCCGGCACCGCCCACGTCTCGCACCACACGGTCAACGACGGCGGCGCCCAGCGCCTCGGCGTCCGGGTCCGCGACGCGATGTCGGTGCGCCTGGTGCTGCGCACGGCCTGGCGGGCCGACGCGCGCAAGCAGGTGGCCGTGGCGGAACTGGAGTTCTTCGGCCGGTCGGTCTCCTGACCCGGCCGGACGGGCGTCAGCCCTTCGCGGGCCTGATGGTGACGACGGCGGTCACGCCGTCGACGTGGAAGACGGCCGCCTCGTCGGCGGGGAGCAGGATCGCGTCGAACCGGTCGAGGGTGACGCCCGGTTCGGCGGCCGTCGCCGTGCCCGCCAGCGCGATCACCAGGGTCTGGGTTCCGCTCCGCGGAGCGACGGTGAACTCCTCGCGCTCCACGCGGACGTCCGCCGTCGCGGCGTCGCGGCGCGTCATCACGTTGAAGTCGACGATGGGGCCGCCGAGGAGCCGGCAGCCGGTGGCGGCGTCGCCGGAGAAGGCGAAGGGCTCGTACGGGTCGGCGACGGTGTGCGGGGTCCCGTCGACGGTCAGCTCCATGCCCGGCCCGTCGACGACCGTGATGACGCGATCGACGCCCGGGAAGGCGGAGAAGGGGCCGCCGGTCGCGACGTCGGCGAGGCTCACCCGCCAGACGAAGTCGTCCAGGCCCGCCTCGGCCGGGCCGGCGGCGACCTCGCGGGTCACGCCGCCGCCGTTGCGCCACGGCGTCGCCGGCCGGTCGTGCGCCCTGAGCAGGCGTCCTTCGATCATGAAATCAGCTCCATGTGTTACACTTACGAAGTTGCAGTTGTGGTACCCATGAACCTATGCGCGCCTGACAGGAATGCTTGTCCCTGCAGGCGCATATTTTGTTTTTCCGGCATCTCCGGATGGGGCCTCTGCCTACAGAAGGAGAAGATCATGGCACAGGGAACCGTGAAGTGGTTCAACGCCGAAAAGGGTTTCGGCTTCATCGAGCAGGACGGCGGCGGCCCGGACGTCTTCGCCCACTACTCGAACATTGCCACCCAGGGCTACCGTGAGCTCCGCGAGGGCCAGCGGGTCAGCTTCGACGTGACGCAGGGCCAGAAGGGCCCGCAGGCGGAGAACATCGTCCCCGCCTGATCGCCACACGCGTATCCGCTCGCCGGGGTCCGCACCGTCATGGTGCGGACCCCGGTTTGCGCTGTTTCCAGGATTCCAGGAAGGCAGACAACTGCATGTCCCGTAGGTCCCCGAAGTCCAACCGGCGCGCCTCGTCGCCGTCACCGGCCCCGTCGTCGCCGAAGGAGTTCCGGCTGCCGGAAAGCACGACGCCCGCGCTTCCCGCCGTCGAGGACTTCGCCGGCATGGACCTGCCCGCGGGGCTGCTGAAGACCCTCACCGCGCAGGGCGTCACCACCCCCTTCCCCATCCAGGCCGCCACGCTGCCCAACTCGCTGGCCGGGCGCGACCTGTTGGGACGCGGCCGCACCGGCTCCGGCAAGACCCTCGCGTTCGGACTCGCGCTGCTCGCCCGTACGGCCGGACTGCGGGCCGAGCCCAAGGCGCCCCTCGCCCTCGTGCTCGTCCCCACGCGTGAACTCGCCCAGCAGGTGACGGACGCGCTGACCCCGTACGCCACGGCCGTGAACCTCCGGCTGACCACCGTGGTCGGCGGGCTGTCCATCACCCGGCAGGCGGCCGCCCTGCGGCGCGGCGCCGAGGTGCTCGTGGCGAGCCCCGGCAGGCTCAACGACCTGGTGGAGCGCGGCGACTGCGTACTCGACGACGTCCGCATAACGGTCCTCGACGAAGCCGACCAGATGACCGACATGGGCTTCCTGCCGCAGGTCACCAAGCTGATCCAGCGGGTGCGGCCGGACGGCCAGCGCATGCTCTTCTCGGCCACCCTGGACGCCAACATCGACCGCCTGGTGCAGCGCTTCCTGACCGACCCGGTCGTGCACTCCGTGGACCCGTCCGCCGGCGCGGTGACCACCATGGAGCACCACGTGCTCCACCTCCTGGACGAGACCGACAAGAAGGCAGTCACCACGCGCATCGCGGCCCGTGACGGCCGGGTCATCCTCTTCCTCGACACGAAGCGGTCCGCCGACCGGCTCGCCAAGCGGCTCCTTCAGCCACGGCTCCATGGCCAACGCCCTGCCGCAGGCCATCGGCGCGCAGTTCCTCGACCGCGGCCGGCAGGTCGTGGCGATGTCCGGTGACGGCGGATTCACCATGCTCATGGGCGACTTCCTCACCCTCGTCCAGTACGACCTGCCCGTGAAGGTGGTGCTTTTCAACAACTCCTCCCTCGGCATGGTGGAGTTGGAGATGCTGGTGGCCGGACTCCCCTCGTACGGAACGGCCAACAAGAACCCCGACTTCGCCGCCGTCGCCCGGGCGGCGGGCGCCTACGGCGTCCGGGTGGAGAAGCCCAAGCACCTCGCGGGCGCCCTCAAGGACGCTTTCAAGCACAAGGGCCCGGCGCTCGTCGACGTCGTCACCGACCCCAACGCCCTGTCCATTCCACCGAAGATCAGCGCGGAGATGGTCACCGGCTTCGCGCTCTCCGCCAGCAAGATCGTGCTCGACGGGGGAGTGGGCCGGATGCTCCAGATGGCCCGATCCAATCTGCGTAACGTGCCCCGCCCCTGAATGCGTGCCTTCCGGTGGGGCATGCATCCCCGTGAGCCTGTTCGATCCGACGACGACGGACGGCGACGGACGACGAACCGATGACGGGGTGGGGGTTACCGGGTATGGCCGGGGAGGCGAAGCAGCCGACTCAACTGCTCAGAAAGGTGGGAGGCGCCGATCTCACCGCGGTACCGGAGGTGCGGCATGCGTTACGCGCGATGCTGGGAGGCTGGGGCGGGCCGGGCGCCACCGACGTCGCCGAACTGCTCACCAGTGAGCTCGTGACGAACGCGCTCGTCCACACGGACCACGGTGCGGTCGTGACCGCCACCGTCGACACCGAACAACTCCGCGTCGAGGTGAGGGACTTCGTGCCCGGTCTGACGCGGCCGCGGGTACCGCACGCCGACGACGCCCGGACGGTCCTCGTAGCGCAGCACCGCCATGTGGTCGGCGAGCGCCAGGTCCACGTCGTAGTCGCCGACCGCGACGATCTTCT
>NZ_JBSGIW010000033.1:0-69022 GCF_053605265.1 Streptomyces sp. NPDC003943
CGGGTGTACTGCACGTGGCCCGGCGTGTCGGCGAGGATGAACCGGCGGCGCGGGGTCGCGAAGTAGCGGTAGGCCACGTCGATGGTGATGCCCTGCTCGCGTTCGGCCCGCAGGCCGTCGGTGAGGAGGGCCAGGTCGGGGGTGTCCTGGCCGCGGGAGCGGGAGGCGTGCTCGACGGCTTCCAGCTGGTCGGCGAGGACCGACTTGGAGTCGTGGAGCAGCCGGCCCACCAGGGTGGACTTGCCGTCGTCGACCGAACCGGCGGTCGCGAAACGCAGCAGGGTGGTCGCCGCGAGCTCCGCGTTGCCGGCGGTCGGCTGGTCGGTAGTCGTGCTCATTAGAAGTACCCCTCGCGCTTACGGTCTTCCATCGCGGCCTCGGACAGCTTGTCGTCCGCCCGGGTGGCGCCCCGCTCGGTGAGCCGGGACGCGGCGATCTCGGTGATCACGGCCTCCAGCGTGGTGGCGTCGGAGTCCACCGCGCCGGTGCAGGACATGTCGCCGACCGTGCGGTAGCGGATCAGCCGCGTCTCGACGGTCTCGGTGTCCTTCGGGCCGCCCCAGTCGCCGGCCGTCAGCCACATGCCGTTGCGCTGGAACACCTCGCGCTCGTGCGCGAAGTAGATCTCCGGAAGCGCGATCTTCTCCCGCTGGATGTACTGCCAGACGTCCAGCTCGGTCCAGTTGGACAGCGGGAACACGCGGACGTGCTCACCGGGGGCGTGCCGGCCGTTGTAGAGCTGCCACAGCTCGGGGCGCTGACGGCGCGGGTCCCACTGCGAGAACTCGTCACGGAGGCTGAACACCCGCTCCTTCGCGCGGGCCTTCTCCTCGTCGCGCCGCCCGCCGCCGAACACGGCGTCGAAGCGGTGCTGCTGGATGGCCTCGGTCAGCGGGACCGTCTGCAGCGGGTTACGGGTGCCGTCCGGACGCTCCTTGAGCGCGCCGCGGTCGATGTACTCCTGCACCGAGGCGACGTGCAGCCGCAGCCCGTGCTCGGCGACCACGCGGTCGCGGTACTCGATGACCTCGGGGAAGTTGTGCCCGGTGTCCACGTGCAGCAGCGTGAAGGGGATCGCCGCGGGGGCGAACGCCTTCAGCGCCAGGTGCAGCATGACGATGGAGTCCTTGCCGCCGGAGAACAGGATCACCGGCCGCTCGAACTCGCCCGCCACCTCGCGGAAGATGTGGACGGCCTCCGACTCCAGGGAGTCGAGGTGCGACAGCGCGAACGGGCTGTCGGTCTCCTCGTGGACGTGAGCCACGGTGGTGGTCATGCGAGACCCCTCTCGGTGAGCAGCGTGAAGAGCGTCGCTGCCGACTCCTGCACGGTCTGGGTGTGGGACTCGATCCGCAGATCGGGGTTCTTCGGCTCGTCGTACGGGTCGTCGACGCCGGTCAGCCCGCTGATCTCGCCCGCGGCCTGCTTGGCGTAGAGGCCCTTCACGTCACGCACCGAGCACACCTCCACCGGAGTGGCCACGTGCACCTCGACGTACGCGGTGCCCTCGGCGGCGTGCCGCTTGCGGACCGCCTCGCGGCTGTCCTCGTACGGGGCGATGACGGGCACGAGCACCTTCACGCCGTTGGAGGCGAGGAGCTCGGCCACGAAGCCGATCCGCTGCACGTTGGTGTGCCGGTCCTCGCGGCTGAAGCCGAGGCCCGCGGAGAGGAACTCGCGGATCTCGTCGCCGTCGAGCACCTCGACGCGGTGGCCCTCGCCCCGCAGCCGGCCGGCCAGCTCGTACGCGATGGTGGTCTTGCCCGCGCTGGGCAGACCCGTGAGCCAGATGGTGGCACCGGTCACGTGCTTCTCCTGGGTTTCCTGAGTGTCCGTCATCCGTGCAGCCCGCACTCGGTCTTGGCGCGCCCGGCCCAGCGGCCGGCCCGCGCGTCCTCGCCCTCGAGCACCCGGCGGGTGCAGGGGGCGCAGCCGACGGAGGCGTAACCGTCCATCAGGAGCGGGTTGGTGAGGACGCCGTGCTCCGTGACGTACGCGTCGACGTCGTCCTGGGTCCAGCGGGCGATGGGGGAGATCTTCACCTTCTGGCGCTTCTCGTCCCAGCCGACGACCGGGGTGTTCGCCCGGGTCGGGGACTCGTCGCGGCGCAGTCCGGTGGCCCACGCGACGTACGCGGTCAGGCCCTCCTCCAGCGGCTTGACCTTGCGCAGCGCGCAGCACAGGTCGGGGTCGCGGTCGTGCAGCTTCGGCCCGTACTCGGCGTCCTGCTCCTCGACCGTCTGGCGCGGCGTGATCGTGATGACGTTGACGTCCATGACGGCGTCGACGGCGTCCCGGGTGCCGATGGTCTCGGGGAAGTGGTAGCCGGTGTCGAGGAAGACGACGTCCACGCCCGGCATGGCGCGCGAGGCGAGGTGCGCGACGACCGCGTCCTCCATGGAGGAGGTGACGCAGAAGCGCTTGCCGAAGGTGGTGGCCGCCCACTGGAGGATCTCCAGCGCGGAGGCGTCCTCCAGCTCGCGGCCGGCCTGCTCGGCGAGTGCCTTCAGGTCGGCCGCGGTCAGCTCCTCGGCGGACTGATCGACCGTCATATCTCGTTCCTTCCAGGGTGATTGACCGGAAGTCCGGGGGCGAGCAGCCCCAGGAACTTCAGCTGGAAGGCTCGGCTGCACGCGGCGCATTCCCAGGCGCCATGGCCCTGCTCGTTCGGACGCAGGTCCTCGTCCCCGCAGTAGGGGCAGTGGAAGGGGGCGGCTCGCTCGCTCACGACAGCGCCTCCTCGGAGGCCCTGGCCGCCCAGGTGGCGAAGCGCTCGCCGTCCGCGCGCTCCGCCTGGAAGCGCTTGAGGAGCCGCTCGACGTAGTCGGGAAGCTCGGCCGACGTGACCTTCAGGCCACGGACCTTGCGGCCGAAGCCGGCCTCCAGGCCGAGCGCGCCGCCCAGGTGGACCTGGTAGCCCTCGACCCGGTTGCCCTCGTCGTCCAGGACCAGCTGGCCCTTGAGACCGATGTCCGCGACCTGGATGCGGGCGCAGGCGTTCGGGCAGCCGTTGATGTTGATGGTGATCGGCTCGTCGAACTCGGGGAGACGGCGCTCCAGTTCGTCGATGAGAGAGGAGCCGCGGCCCTTCGTCTCGACGATCGCCAGCTTGCAGAACTCGATGCCGGTGCAGGCCATCGTGCCGCGCCGGAACGGCGAGGGGGTGACCCGCAGGTCCAGCGCCTCGAGCGCGGCGACGATCGACTCGACCTGCGCCTCCTCGACGTCCAGGACCAGCATCTTCTGCTCGGCGGTCGTACGGACCCGGCCCGAGCCGTGCGCCTCGGCGATCTCGGCGATCTTCGTCAGCGTGGCGCCGTCGACCCGGCCGACGCGCGGCGCGAAGCCCACGTAGAAGCGCCCGTCCTGCTGCTTGTGGACGCCCACGTGGTCGCGCCACTGGCCGACCGGCTGCTCGGGGGCGGGTCCGTCGGTCAGCTTGCGCTTCAGGTACTCGTCCTCCAGGACCTGGCGGAACTTCTCCGGGCCCCAGTCGGCGACGAGGAACTTCAGGCGGGCGCGGTTGCGCAGCCGGCGGTAGCCGTAGTCGCGGAAGATCGAGATGACGCCCTCGTAGACGTCCGGCACCTCGTCGAGCGAGACCCAGGTGCCCAGCCGCACGCCCAGCTTGGGGTTGGTGGACAGACCGCCGCCGACCCAGACGTCGAAGCCGGGACCGTGCTCGGGGTGGTTCACGCCGACGAAGGCGATGTCGTTGATCTCGTGCGCCACGTCGAGCAGCGGCGAGCCGGAGACCGCGGACTTGAACTTGCGGGGCAGGTTGGAGAAGTCCTTGTTGCCGACGATCCGGCGGTAGATCTCCTCGATGGCGGGCGTGCCGTCGATGATCTCGTCCTCGGCGATGCCGGCGACCGGCGAGCCGAGGATGACGCGCGGGGTGTCGCCGCACGCCTCGGTGGTGGACAGGCCGACCGCCTCCAGGCGGTTCCAGATCTCCGGGACGTCCTCGATCCGGATCCAGTGGAACTGGACGTTCTGCCGGTCGGTGATGTCGGCGGTGCCGCGCGCGAACTCCTGGGAGATCTCGCCGATCACCCGCAGCTGCTCGGTGCTCAGCCGGCCGCCGTCGATGCGGACGCGCAGCATGAAGAACTCCGCGTCCAGCTCCTCCGGCTCCAGGACACCGGTCTTGGTGCCGTCCAGTCCCTCGCGGCGCTGGGTGTAGAGGCCCCACCAGCGCATGCGTCCGCGCAGGTCGTTGGGGTCGATCGAGTCGAATCCGCGCTTGGAGTAGATCGTCTCAATACGTGTCCGCACATTGAGACCGTCGTCATCCTTCTTGAACTGCTCATTGCCGTTCAGCGGGGTGAAGTGCCCCGCGGCCCACTGACCCTCGCCACGGTGGCGCCCGGTCTTGCGGCGGGCGGTGGCGGGAGTGGGGTTTTCCGGGGTGGCGGCCATGGCGATATGTCCTTCGGGACGGCGAGAGGGCGGCTCTGACCTGCACACTCGCGCGTGGGTCGGAGGGTGGCGCGGCAGTGCGCAGCGAAACAGGACGTCAGGAAGAGTGCGGCGGTGCTGGTTTTCTCAGCGCGCCGAACAGATGGCGCTGGACATGCGGCCGAGGTCGACGTGCCGCCGACTCACCAAGGCAGTTCCAGTTCCAGACATGACGGAAGCGTGTCACGGGACTTTGGACCCAGTCCAGCTTCGTCCAGGATGTGGACAGGAGTGTCTCGCTTTACGAGACGGTGTGGCATGGGTCACGTGAAAGGGGCCCAGTTCAGGGCCCCTTTCACGTGCTGTGTGCGGATGGCTCAGGCGTACGCGCCCGGCCACGGGCCCGGCGTCTCGGCCTCCTCGGTCTGTTCCACCTTGGTGTCGAAGAGCCGGAAGCCGCGCCGCTCGTAGTTCGCCATCGCGTGCTCCCCGTCGAGCGAGCAGGTGTGCAGCCACACCCGCTTGGTCGGCGTCCGCTCCGGCCAGCGCTCGGCCAGGTCCCAGGCGCGCTCCACCCCGTACGAGAGGAGGTGCCCGCCGATCCCGCGGCCCCGGAACGCGGGGATCAGGCCGAAGTAGACGATCTCCACCACGCCGTCGTCCTGCGGGTCCAGCTCCACGTACCCGGCCGGCGTCCCGTTCTCGTACGCCACCCAGATCTCGGCGCCCGGCTTCTCGACGATCTCCTGCCACTGCGCGTACGTGAGGGAGAGCCGGTCGGTCCACCTGATGTCGCCGCCGACCGCTGTATAGAGGAAGCGGCTGAACTCCGCCGACGGCTCCCCGGCGCGCACGACCTTCAGGTCCCGGCCCTCGGGGGCGGGGACCGGGCGAAGGTCGGACGGCGAGGTCTGTTCCAGGGACCAGGTGGTGAGAGTGATGCTCTTGGGCGTGATGGGCGTGCTCATGGGCTTATCGCATCATGCGGAGCGCCGGATTCCCAGGGCGTATCTCACTGCCGGGCGTCATTCGCGGGCGGCCGCGGCCTCGGTGAGCAGTTCCGCGGTACGGGCGTCCGCCGGAAGGAAGGCCTCCAGCCGCAGCTCGGCCACCGTCACGTCGGCCGCCGTGCCGAAGCGGGTCAGGGTGGTGAGCAGCCGCAGCTCCTCGTCGCCTGCCGCGGTGCGCAGTCGCAGCGGCACCGCGAAGCCCACGTACTCCGGGCCGGGGTCGCGGGGCCGCTCCGGGACGAGCGCGGTCAGCTCGGCGATCCGAGCCGTGAGCCGGTCGTCCGGATTGCGGACAGATTCGTTCCGCATCGAGTCCAGGATGTGCCAGGCCCACTCCTCCAGGTTCACGATCCGGGGCGCGAGCCCGCGCGGGTGCAACAGCAGCCGGGCCACGTCCACCGGGGCCCGCAGCAGCTCCGGATCGGCCGTCGCGGTCAGCGCGGCGAAGGCGGCGTTGGCCGCCACGAGGTCGGCGTAGCGGTCCACGATCACCGCCGGGTACGGCTCGTGCGCCTCCATCACGCTGATCAGCGCCGTGCGCACCGGCGCGAGCGCCGGATCGTCGAGCCGGGACTCGCGGTACGCGGGGGCGTAGCCGGAGGCCAGGAGCAGGGCGTTCCGCTCGCGCAGCGGCAGCTCGAGCGACTCGGCGAGCCGCACCACCATCGCCCGGCCCGGCACCGACCGGCCGCTCTCGATGAAGCTCACGTACCGCTGCGTGGTCCCGGCCCGCGAGGCGAGCTCCAGCTGGCTCATCCGCCGCCGGCTCCGCCAGGCGCGTAACGACGGACCCACGCCGCGTGCGGGTGTCGCCGTCCCGGCGGCTGCCGTCGTCACCGTGATCTCCGTCGTGGGTGTCGTCTGCGTCGTCACGGCCCTGTGTCTACCGGAGCGGGCGCCGCCCGGCCATTCCCTGCGGGGAATTGCCGGGACGCCCGGCAGTCCGGAATCTGGACGCACACACCGACCGGACAGCCGAACGAGGAGACCCAGCCATGTCGTACCCCGACCCGCAGACCGTCGCCGACCGCTACGCCGCCGCCTGGAACGAGCCCGACCCCGAGCTGCGCCGCCGCGCCGTCCGTGAGCTGTGGCACGAGGACGCCGTCCACGTCCTCCAGCCGCCGCAGGAGATGCGCGAGGCCGCCCGCGTCATCGGCTTCGCCGAGCCCGAGCTGCGCGCCCGCGGCCACGCCGAGCTGGAAGCACGGGTGAACCGCGCGTACGAGGAGTTCGTGGCGCCCGGCACCATGACCTTCCGCGCGACGCGGGACGCGGAGCGCCTCGGGAACGTGGTCAAGTTCCACTGGGAGGCGGTGCTCGGCGAGACCGGGGAGCCGGGCGGCCGCGGTCTCGAGTTCGTCGTCCTGGCGGAGGACGGCCGGATCGCCGAGGACTACCAGTTCATCGAGAGCTGAGCACGCTGGGCATCCTGTCCAGGATGTGGACAGCGGGGTCGATCTCCCATTGCCTCCGGGGTAATCGACCCCACCCCGGCCGGCCGCGAAAGTGATCACACCGGAACGGCGGAGAGCGAAGGACTGATGGGCTTCATGCCGGGCTCGCGACTCCCCCAGAGCTTCGCCTGGGAGGTGCCCCCAGCACCGTGCCTCGCACCGTTGTCGTCGGCCGCCGATGCTCCGCATGGACTCCCTCCGCCGCCTTGCGATGCGTCCCCCAGGCCCTGCGGGCCTGGGGAGACCCCATGCACCAGACGCCGCTCCCGGAGCCGCTACGCCGTCATCGCGGCACGGGCGGCCACCACCGCCGGGGCCGTCGACTGCGGGAGCAGGTCCGCGGGGTGGGCCGGGCGGTGCAGGGCGACCTCGACCTCCTCGCTGAAGCGGTACGGGCGGTGGGCCAGGACGCCGGCCAGGTTGCGGCGGACGCGGGACATCTCGGCCCGCACCGTCACCGTCCTCGTCCGGTCGCCGAAGACGTCCTCGGCGAGGTCGGCCGCCGTGCGCCCTTCCGGGTGCAGGGCGAGCACGTAGAGGAGTTCGGCGTGCCGGGGGCTGAGCTCCTGCGACCAGCTGCCGGCCGCGCCCGAGACGGCGATCGTCGAGCGGCGCGGGCGGCTGAGGTCGAGGACGACCCGGCTCGCCGCGCCGGAGGCGGGGTCGGCCGTCGGGGGCTCGTCGTCCACCCTGAGCAGCCAGCCCCCGGGCAGCGGCTCCACCCCGCACATGCCAAGGGACGGCAGCCAGACCCGCCCCGCCCGGAAGGACTTGGGCAGCGCCAGCCGGTCCACCGGCGCCATGCCGGTCACCGCCGCCGTCCAGCCGTGCGGGTCCACGGCGATGGCGCGGCCGCCGACCCGGCAGAGGATGGGCGCGGCGACCGAGCGGAGCCGCTCGATGGACCGCAGGTGGCGCTGCCGCATCTCCGCCTCGGCGAGCTGCGCGACGGAGGCGACGAGCGCGAGCGTCGTCGGGTGGAAGCTGGACGCCGGGCCGCTGACGTCGACGATCCCGAGCAGGCGCTGGTCGCGCGGGTCGTGGACGGGGGCGGCGGCGCAGGTCCAGTTGTGCAGCTGCTGGACGTAGTGCTCGGCGGAGTGCACCTGGACGGCCCGGCCCATCGCGAGGGCCGTGCCCACCGCGTTGGTCCCGGTGTCGCTCTCGCTCCAGGCGGCGCCCTCCTCCAGGCAGATGCCGTGGGCCTGGCGCATCACCGACAGATTGCCCTCCCGCCACAGCACCCGGCCGTGCTCGTCCGTCACCACCATCATCTGCATCGAGGCGTCGGCGATCCGCGCGAGCCCGGCGCTGAGCGTGCGCATCACCTCGCCGAGCACGGTCGTGCGGCGCCGCTCCTCCAGCTCGTCGCGGCGCAGCAGCACGCTGCTGGTGCCCTGGTCGGGCTTGAGGCCGAGCCGGAACATGCGCTGCCAGGAGGCGTCGATGACCGGCCGGGGCGCGACCGGCGGGGTGCGGCCGGCCAGCGTCTCCTCGCGGACCCGGTGCAGCAGGCGGGTCGCCTGGGCGGCGTCCATGGTGGTCAGCCGGATCAGGTCGAGCTCGGTGTTGTTCAACGGTCCCTCCCAGCCACCCGCGGTGCGGTAGTAGGTGCGGTGGTGCGTGGTGTGGTGCGTGTGTGGTGCGTGCCGTGTGGCGTGCTGCGGTGCGTGCGGTGTCGTCGCGGTGGTGCTGCCGTATCGGTTCTGCAGGGTGCGCGCCACCCCGTGGCGCGCGTCCAGGCGCCCATCGTGCCGCTCCGCGGGGCGACACGCCGGGTGCTTCCCGTAATCCTGCAACCCCTTGCAACTCTGGCAACCCCCGCCCTCGTGCACGAGGCTGGAACCGAAGCGGAGGGTGGTGCCGTGTCGGCGCAGCACCACCCTCGGCTTTTCCGCGCGTGCCGACCCCCTCAGGTCCACCCCTGGCGCGCGCGGCACAGCGCCTCACTCACCTGAACGAGGGGCCCTCCGTACAGGCGTTCACGCCAGCGGCCGGGCCCGCTCCACCACCGCGCCCAGGTCCAGCGTGTGCGGCAGCGTCCCGAACGACGCGCCCCAGTCCCCGCCGAGCCGCGACGCGCAGAACGCGTCCGCCACCTCCGCCGGCGCCCACCGCACGAGCAGCGCGCCCTGCAGCACCCGCGCCATCCGCTCCACCAGCCGGCGCGCCCGTGCCTCGATCCCGTCCAGATCGGCCAGCTCGGCCAGCAGGTCCCGGATCGCCCGGTCGAGCCGGTGGTCCGCGCCCCGCGCCCGCCCCACCTCCGTCAGGAACGCGTTCAGCGCGCCCGGCTCCCGCTGCAACGCCCGCAGCACGTCGAGCGCCTGGACGTTCCCGGCGCCCTCCCAGACGGAGTTCAGCGGCGACTCGCGCAGCAGCCGCGGCAGGCCCGACTCCTCCACGTACCCGTTACCGCCCAGGCACTCCAGGGCCTCCGCCACCACCGGCGTGCACCGCTTCGTCACCCAGTACTTCGCCACCGGCACCGCGATCCGCAGCAGCGCCCGTTCGTCCTCCGTGCCGGAGTCGGCGGCGTCGTACGCCGCCGCGAGCCGCATCCCGAGCACCGTCGCCGCCTCCGACTCCAGGGCCAGATCGGCGAGTACGTTGCGCATCAGCGGCTTGTCGACGAGCAGCCCGCCGAAGGCGGCGCGGTACGAGGTGTGGTGCACGGCCTGCGCGACCGCCTGCCGCATCAGCGCCGCCGAGCCGAGCACGCAGTCGAGCCGGGTCGCCGCCACCATCCCGATGATCGTGTGCAGGCCGCGCCCCTCCTCGCCGACCGGGCGCGCCCAGGTCGACCCGTCGAACTCCACCTCGGCGGAGGCGTTCGAGCGGTTGCCCAGCTTGTCCTTCAGACGCTGGATCGCGAACGGGTTGCGCGTGCCGTCCGGCAGCACCCGCGGCACCAGGAAGCAGCTCAGTCCCCCCGGGGCCTGCGCGAGGACCAGGAACCCGTCCGACATCGGCGCCGAGCAGAACCACTTGTGCCCCGTCAGGACGTACCCGCCGTCGTCCGCCAGCGGCTCCGCCCGGGTCGTGTTCGCCCGTACGTCGCTGCCGCCCTGCTTCTCCGTCATGCCCATCCCGAGCAGCACGCCCGTCTTCTCCAGCGGTGGCCGCAGCTCCTGCTCGTACACCCGGGAGGCGAGCAGCGGCTCCCAGACGGCCGCGAGCTCCGGATCCGCGCGCAGCGCAGGCACCGCCGCGTGCGTCATCGACAGCGGACAGCCGTGCCCCGCCTCCACCTGCGAGGCCAGCAGGAACGCCGCCGCCCGGCGCACATGGCCGCCCGGCCGGCCCCACGCGCTGCCGCTGAGCCCCGCCGCCACCCCGCGGCCGAGCAGCCGGTGCCAGGACGGATGGAACTCCACCTCGTCGATCCGCCGGCCGTACCGGTCGTGGGTCCGCAGCCGCGGCGGGTTCTCGTTCGCGAGCCGCCCCCACTCCAGGGCCTGCGCCGAACCCGCCGACACCCCGAGGGCTGTCAGCTCCTCACCGGCCTCCGCCGCCGTCTCCGGCGGCAGGTGCCGCCCGACGGCCTCGACGAGTGCCCGGTCGCTCGCGTACACGTCGTACCCCACCAGCGGGGGAGCCTGGTTGGTCACGGTGTGGGTCCTTGGTGCCATGCCGATACGGTAAGGAGGTGCAGGCAGCAAACGAAACACCCGGCCGTGGCGATCGGGGCGAGGAACCGGAGCGGACGGGGCGGTCCGACCGGCGCCGGTGGCGCAGGCTCCAACGGGCCCGCGTCCTCTACCGCAACGTGTCCAAGCGGAAGATGGTCTGGCTGCTCCTCAAGGACACGGTCAACTCGTGCATCGAGTACCGCATCCTCGGCCTCGCCGCCGAAGCCGCCTTCTTCACCCTGCTCTCGCTGCCGCCGCTGCTGCTCGGCCTGATCGCCCTGCTCGGCTACGCCGACGAGTGGACCAACACCGACACCGTCGCCAGCATCCAGCAGAACATCCTGCACGCCGCCGGCACCGTCCTCTCCGACAAGGGCGTCAACGAGATCGCCCGCCCGCTCCTGGAGGACGTCACCAAGGCCAAACGCCCGGAGATCATCTCCCTCGGCTTCGCCATCGCGATCTGGTCCGGCTCCCGCGCGGTCAACGTCTTCATCGACACGATCACCGTGATGTACGGCCTCGACGGCCACCGCGGCATCGTCAAGACCCGGCTGCTGTCCCTGCTGCTCTACATCGTGGCCCTGCTCATCGGCGCGGTCGTGCTGCCGCTCGCCGTCGTCGGCCCTGACCGCCTCGTCCAGATCCTGCCCTGGGGCACCGAGGTCGTCTCGGTCCTCTACTGGCCGACGGTCATCCTGCTGTCCGTCGTCTTCCTGACGACCCTGTACCACGTGTCCGTGCCGGTCCGCTCGCCGTGGATCGAGGACATCCCCGGGGCCTTCGTGGCCCTCGGGATGTGGGTCCTGGGCAGCTTCCTGCTGCGCATCTACCTGGTCAGCCAGGTCGAGGGCCCCACCATCTACGGCTCCCTCGCCGCCCCCATCGCCGTCCTCCTCTGGATCGGCATCTCCGCGTTCGCCGTCCTCGTCGGCGCCGCCGTCAACGCCGCCATCGACCGCGTCTGGCCCTCCGTCGCCACCGCCGCCGCCCGCGAGGCCGGCGAACGCGCCCGCGCGGCCCAGGCCGCCGACCTCGTCGCCCGGCTGCGCGCCGAGGAGGACGACGTGGACGAGGACGACCCCGACATGCCGTCCGAGTTCCCGGAACGCTGGTCGAAGTTCCTGCCGCCGGACGACGTGAAGTCGCGGCTGCACGCGACCCGCGAGAAGGAATAGGCCCCGCGGCCTACTCTGGGCGGGTGTACGAGGAACGCCCCTCGCGGCTCGCCGGAGCGGTCGTCTGGACCCGGGCCGTCGCTCAGGAGACGGTCGTCCGCCCGGTGCTGCCCGACGGGTGCATGGACCTGATCTGGGCCGACGGCCGACTGCTCGTCGCCGGGCCGGACACCCGGGCGTACGTCCCCGGCAACCCCGCCGCCGGGTACGCCGGCGTGCGCTTCGCGCCCGGCGAGGCGCCCGGGGTGCTCGGCGCGGAGGCGAGCGAGCTGCGCGACCGGCGCGTGGACCTGGCGGAGCTGTGGGGCGCCCGGGCGGCGCGGCGGCTCGCCGACGAGGTGACCGGGGCGGCCGACCGGGCCGCCGCCCTGGAGGAGCTGGTGCTGCGCCGGGCCGCCGGGGCGCCCGCGCCCGATCCGCTGCTGCGGGCGGTGGTGGCCCGGCTGCGGGCGGGCGGCTCGGTCGGGGCGGCGGCGGACGAGGTGGGCCTCGGCGCGCGGCAGCTGCACCGGCGCTCGCTCGCCGCGTTCGGCTACGGGCCGAAGACGCTGGCCCGGATCCTGCGCCTGCAGCGGGCCCTCGCCCTGGTGGCGGCCGGGGTGCCGTACGCGGAGGCGGCGTACCGCGCGGGCTGTACGGACCAGGCCCATCTGGCCCGCGAGATGCGGGCCCTGACGGGAACGACCCTGACCGGCTACCTCTCCGGCTACCAGTCCGGTTACCGGTCCGCGTACAGCGAGACCGCCGCGCCGTCCGGGTCGAGCACCACCGCGTAACGCTGCCCCCAGACCGCGTCCCAGGGCTTCAGGTGCCCGCGGTGACCGGCGGCCGTGACCGCCTCGTACACCGCGTCGACCTCCTCCGGGCCCGCGCAGCGGAAGGCGAGCGCCACCCGGTCGCCGCCCGCGGGCCGCGACCGCTCGGGGTCGAAGGAGCGGACGACGTCCTCGGTGTCCCACAGCACCCGGAGACCGCCGGGCAGCGCGACCTCCACGTGCGGGGCGCTCTCGGCCCCGGCCGGGACGTCCAGCCCCAGCAGGCGGTAGAAGGCGAGCGAGGCGGCCATGTCGGCGGTGACCAGGCCGATGACGTCGAGGCGGGGCACGGGGCGTGCGGGTCGGTTCGTGTTCGCGTTCATGGCCCCATGCTGGAAGGCCCCGGGCCGACCCGTCTTGTACGGATCGGACACCGGGGCCTTCTGGCTGCCGGGAGCGGACCGGGCTACTTCAGGTAGACCAGGCCGTCCGTGGTGACCGTCGGCCGGCCGTACGTGCCCACGACCACGATCTTGACCGTGTGCTTGGCGCTGGACGCCCAGGTCTTGGTCCAGATCGCGTTGCGGTACATGGTCGTCGCCGACTTCAGGTCGACCGTGGTGACCTTGACCCCGTCCACGTACACGTACGCCTGGCCGGAGGTGGTGGACCGGGAGACCACCCAGGCCGCCGAACGGCCGGTGAAGGTCCAGGTCAGGGACGCGTTCTTGGTACCGCTCGAGTACGAGTAGCCGCCCAGGTAGCTGGACGAGGAGCGGGACGACCAGGTGCTGTACTTCGCCGCCGCGCTCTCCTGGAGGATCGCCGGGGTGGCGCCGACGGTGGCCGCGCCCTTGTTGCCCGCCTGGTCGTAGGCCGACAGGGTGAAGTAGGTCGTCACGCCCGGCTTGGCGCCGAGGACGCCGGAGACGGTCGTGGCCGGGCCGTAGGTGACGGCCGGGGTGGTGAGCCGGACGTCGCGCAGGGCCAGCGCGTCGGTCGCCTTCCAGCGCAGCTTCACCGGCGCGGACGTGGTGTTCACCGTGCCGCCCGTCAGTTCCGCGGTCGGCTTGGTGGAGAAGTAGGGCGCGGTGGTGTCGCCGACGACGGTGACGGCCGCGCTGGTCGCCGTCTTCCCCGACTGGTGGGTGGCGCGCACCTGCACCGTGTGGGAGCCGGCCGCGACGGCCGTGGAGGCCGAGGTCGCCGAACCGGCGACGGTGGCGACGGCCTTGCCGTCGACGAGCAGCTCGTTCCTGGCGATCAGCGTGGCGGGGGTGGTGGCGCTCCAGCTCACGGTGACCGGGCCGCGGGTGTAGTACTTGCCGCCGGCCGCGCCGGCGCCCGAGACGGACTTGACGGTCAGTCCGGCGACCGGGCCCGCCGCCCAGGAGCGGATCGTGCCGAGCTGGCCGTACAGGTTGTTGCCCGGGCACTCGGTGTTGTAGCCGTCCCGGTGGCCGAAGACCGTCGGGAAGGTGAGCTTGTCCCCGGAGGCCCAGGTCTTGCCGAAGTAGTTGCCGCCGGCCGCACCCGGGGTCAGCGTCGTGGTGCTGTTGGGGTCGATCCCGTACTGGCCGAGCTTCCACGCGGCGAGCCGGGCCACCGAGGTCAGCGCGGCGGCCGTCGGGGCGGCGGTGTTGTAGTCGCCGAGCATGGAGATGCCGGCGGTCTCGGAGTTGAAGCCGTAGGTGTGCGCGCCGAAGACGGGGCGGTCGACACCGCCCTTGCGGCCCTCGTAGAGGACACCGCACTTGTCGACCAGGAAGTTGTAGCCGATGTCCTTCCAGCCGTTCGACTTCACGTGGTACGTGTAGATGCCACGCACCAGCGCGGGGCCGTCGGCGCACGTGTACGTGTTGGAGTCGACGGTGTGGTGGACCACGACCGCCTTGACCGGGCCCGGCAGATAGGCCGGGGCCTCGGGGCTGATGGACTCGTCCGCGCCCCACTGGGCGCGGGACATGATGGGCGGCTGCGGCACCGTGGACGGCGGGGCCGGCGGCACGGAAACGGTCGGGGTGGCGCTCGCCGTCGCCGAGGCCGAGTCGGTCGGCGCGGGCGAGGTGGTCGCCGTGTCGGTCGGGGCCGCCGTGTCCGTCGGCGTCGCGGCGGTGTCCGACGGCGAGGCCGTCGCGGTGTCCGTCGGGGCGGGGTCGGTCGTCTGGTCGGGCGTCGGCTCGGTGGTCGTGCCGGTGCCCGGGTCCGTGGTGGTCGGAGTGTCGGTCGGGGTCGGGTCCGTGGTCTCGGCGCCGGCCGCGCCCTCCATGACGTACGCGGCCGTGTCGATCGAGCTCGTCCTGGACCTGCCCGGGTCGATCATGTCCAGTCGCAGCCCGGCCGGGAGCTTGGCCGTGGTCTTGCCGCCCGCGACGACCCGGACCTCCACGCCGTCGGACGGGCCGACCCACGCGGGCTCGGTGCCACCGCGCCGCGCGCCCTTCTCGACCTGCTCGTTGTCGCCGTCGAGGTGCACCCAGCGGCCCCACGTGTCCGTGCCGGCCTTGCGGGCGCGGGCCTCCACGCTGCCGGTGATCTTGGCGGACGGATCGGACCAGGTGACGCCGAGCATGCTGAACGGCTTGGTGTCCTGCTGTGCGAGGGTCGCGCTGTGCCCGTTCGCGTCCGTCTTCAGGCCGAGTGACCTCGCCTCGGTGTGGACCGGTCCGGAGCCGCCCTCGTCGTCGAGGGAGCCGGTCGGGTTACCGGTCACCCCCTGGAAGACGAGGATCCCGGACAGACCGGCCGCGACCGCCGCAGCCGTACCCCATATTCGACGCCGCCGCATGCGGCCCCACCCCATCGTTGTGTCAGTGGCTGGATAGGTACGTTCGATTGCCTGATCGGCGGGAGGAACATACCGGAGGGTCGAACTTCGGTTGCCACCGGGGGAGGTGCTGGGGAGGTGTCGGGGAGGGCGGCGGGAGATTAGGGGGAATAGGGGAGGTTATGAGAAGGGGTTACGTCAGGGGTTCGGCCGGGTCCGGGTCCGGGGCGGCGACCGCCCCGGCGCCGGCCGGCGGGGTTTTCAGCGCGCAGCGGCCAGTGCGGTGACCGTGTCGGCGGTCCGCCGGGCGTAGCCGGCGTCCAGGGTGGTGCGGTCGAACAGCAGCCGGTACCACATCGGCCCGTAGACGAGGTCGATGAGGAAGTCGGTGTCGTCGTAGGCGATTTCACCGCGCTCGCGGGCCCGCTCCATCAGTGACCGCACCACGTCGCGCCGGGGCAGGATCAGGCGCTCCCACATCGTGCGGGCGAAGGTCTCGTCCTGGATGCCCTCGGCGGCGAGCGCCCGGTTGAGGACGCCGCTGACGCCCTGCTGGGCCTCGAAGGTCGCGGTCAGCAGCTCGACCAGGTCGCCGTGGAGGGTGCCGGTGTCCGGGACGGGCAGCCGGCCGGCCGCGATGTCGGTGAGGACCTCCAGGATCGCCTCGCCCTTGCTTCGGTAGCGCCGGTAGACCGTCTGTTTCGAGACGCCCGCGCGGGAGGCGATGCCCTCCATGCTCACCGCCCGGTAGCCGTTCTCGCTGACCAGGTCCTTGGTCGCGCGCAGGATGGCGTCGTCCACGCCGGGGTCTCTGGGTCGTCCGCTCATGGCCCCACCTTAAGTCATTGACATACGGACCGCTCCGTATTGTAATGACATTACGAACCGAACCGCACCGTATTGAAATGGGGGTGGATGGGATGGCCGCGATGCCCGCCCGTCGTTCCGGGCCGGCCCTGTGGGCCCTGGCCCTCGGCTACTTCTCCTTCGGCACGTCCTCGCTCGCGGTGGTCGGGCTCGGCGCCCCCATCAGCGCGGACCTGCACGTCACACAGGCCCAGGTCGGCCTGCTCGTGACGGTGTTCGCGCTCACCTTCGCCGTCACCGCCCCGCTGGCCCCCGTGGTCCTGGGACGCCTGGGCCGCAAGAGCGTGCTGCTCGCCGGCCTCGCGGTGATGGCCGCGGGAGGCGTCGCCGCCGCGCTCGCCCCCGGCTACGGCGTGCTGTGCGCGGCCCGGGTGCTCACCGCGCTGGGCGGGGCGGCGTTCGGCCCGGCCGCCTCGGCGGCGGGCTCGCTCCTCGTCCCCGAGGAGCGCCGCACCCGTGCGCTGGCCACCGTCTTCGCCGGGATGACGGCGGCGACCGTGCTCGGTGTGCCGCTGAGCACGAGCCTCGGGCAGAGCGCCGGATGGCGGTGGACCACGGCCGGCATAGCCGCCCTGACCCTGCTCTCGCTGGCCCTGGTCGCCGTCCTGGTGCCCGCGCTGGAGCGCGGCACCCCGGCCACCGCTGCCGCCTTCCGGCCGGTGCTGCGGACGAAGGGTGTGCTGCCCGTGATCGTGACGACGCTCGCGTTCATGGCCGCGCAGTTCACGGTCTACGGCGTCGCCGGCGCCTACCTGGTCGACCGCTTCCACGCCACGACCGGGCAGGTCGCCCTGCTGCTGCTGGTGTTCGGCGTAGCCGGCGTCGTCGGCAACGCGGTGGCCGGCCGGGTCTTCGAGCGCCTCGGCGGCCCCGTCACGATCACCGTGGCCCTGGCCGGCCTCGCCGTCGCGTTCGCCGCCCTGCTGCTCGCCCCCGCCGGCTTCCCGGCCGCCGTCGCCGCCTTCACCGTCTGGGCCGTCTTCAGCCAGCTCTTCCAGGCCCCCCAGCAGGCCCGGCTCGTGGCCCTCGTCCCCGACCAGCGGGCCCTCGGCCTCGCCCTGAACGCGTCCTCCCTCTACCTCGGCATGAGCGTGGGAAGCCTCCTCGGCGCCACCCTGCTGCCCGCCACCGGTGCCGCCTGGCTGCCGGCCGCCGGACTCGTCCCGCTCGCCCTGGCCGCCTGGGCCCACCGGGCCTCCGGCCGCCACCAGCCCAGCACGCCCGCGTCGCCCCAGCCCACCGCCAAGGCCCCGGCGACCGCCGCCGGCCGCTGACCGTCCCGTAGCCACCCCCAGAACCGAACCGAGACAGGAGCATCCACATGACCAGCGAGAAGAACGCCGCCCTCGTCACCGAATTCATGGAGACCGTCTGGAACCAGGGCCGCACCGAATCCGCCGCCACCTACGTCGCCGCCGGTCTCCTCCAGCACAACCCCAACCTTCCCGACGGCCTCGACGCCCTCACCGGCCTGATCGACATGCTGCGGGGTCAGATGCCGCAGCTGCGCTTCGACATCCGCCGCACCGCCGCTGACGGCGACCTCGTCTTCGTCCACAGCCACTTCACCCCGGCCCCGGGCGAGGCGGGCCAGGCCGTCGTCGACATCTTCCGCGTCGAGGACGGGCTGATCGTCGAGCACTGGGACGTCCACCAGGAGATCCCCGCCACCACCGCCAGCGGCCGGCCCACCGTCTGACACCCCATGCAGTTCGGCATCTTCACCGTCGGGGACGTGACCCCCGACCCCACCAACGGTCGCACCCCGACCGAGCACGAGCGCATCAAGGCGATGGTCGCCATCGCGCTCAAGGCCGAGGAGGTCGGGCTCGACGTCTTCGCGACGGGCGAGCACCACAACCCGCCGTTCGTGCCGTCGTCACCGACCACCATGCTCGGCTACATCGCCGCCCGCACCGAGAAGCTGATCCTGTCCACGTCCACCACGCTGATCACCACCAACGACCCGGTGAAGATCGCCGAGGACTACGCGATGCTCCAGCACCTGGCCGACGGCCGGGTCGACCTGATGATGGGCCGCGGCAACACCGGTCCCGTGTACCCGTGGTTCGGACAGGACATCCGCCAGGGCATCAACCTCGCCAAGGAGAACTACGCGCTGCTGCGCCGGCTGTGGCGCGAGGACGTCGTCGACTGGGAGGGCACGTTCCGCACGCCGCTCCAGGCCTTCACCTCGACACCCCGGCCCCTGGACGGCGTTCCGCCCTTCGTCTGGCACGGCTCCATCAGGTCCCCCGAGATCGCGGAGCAGGCCGCCTTCTACGGCGACGGCTTCTTCCACAACAACATCTTCTGGCCGGCCGACCACACCAGGCGCATGGTGCAGCTCTACCGGCGCCGGTTCGCCCACCACGGCCACGGCACCCCCGAGCAGGCGATCGTCGGCCTCGGCGGCCAGGTCTTCATGCGGAAGAACTCCCAGGACGCGATACGGGAGTTCCGTCCCTACTTCGACAACGCGCCGGTGTACGGCCACGGCCCGTCGCTGGAGGACTTCACCGAGCAGACCCCGCTGACCGTGGGCTCGCCCCAGCAGGTCATCGAGCGGACCCTGTCGTTCCGGGAGACCGTCGGCGACTACCAGCGCCAGCTGTTCCTGATGGACCACGCGGGCCTGCCCCTGAAGACCGTCCTGGAACAGCTCGACATCCTCGGCGAGGAGGTCGTGCCCGTCCTGCGGAGGGAGTTCGCGAAGGGACGTCCGGCCGACGTGCCGGAGGCCCCCACGCACGCGTCGCTCCGCGCCGTCGGGGAGGTGTCCGCCGCATGAGGCTGACCGTGGTCTCCGCCGGGCTGAGCACCCCCTCCTCCACCCGCCTGCTCGCGGACCGGCTGACCGAATCGGCCCGCGACGAACTCGCCGCCCGGGGGCACGAGGCGTCGACGGAGGTCGTGGAGCTGCGCGAACTGGCCGGCGACATCGCCAACCACCTCGTGACCGGATTCCCGCCCCCGCGACTGAGCGCCGCGATCGACGCGGTGACGGCGGCCGACGGCCTGATCGTCGTGACCCCCGTGTTCGCGGCTTCCTACAGCGGACTCTTCAAGTCCTTCTTCGACGTGATCGACCCGGACGCCCTCACCGGCAAACCGGTCCTGACCGCGGCGACAGGCGGTACGGCCCGCCACTCCCTGGTCCTGGAACACGCCGTCCGCCCGCTGTTCGCCTATCTCCGCGCCGTCGTCGTCCCCACCGCCGTGTTCGCGGCCTCCGAGGACTGGGGCTCGGGCGGAGACGAGTACACCGACGGCCTGCCCGGCCGGGTCCGGCGCGCGGGCGTCGAGCTCGCCGCGCTCATGGCGGCGCGCCCGGTCGGGGAAGAACCCGAGGACGACGTCACCGCCCTCGAACGGCAACTGGCCGACCTGCGCTTCGACTGAGACGGGCCCCCGGACCGGGCGACGCCGGGGTGATTCACATGGTTCATACTGTTCCGCCGTATGAGCGTGAACCGAGTGACGACCAGGACCGCGCCCGAGGAGCTCGACGGCGTACGGACACCCCTCCGGGGCAGGGACGCCGAACTGGCGTTCATCGAGGAGCGGCTCGACGCGCTCGGCCGGGGCCAAGGCGGGATCGTCCGCGTGGAGGGCCGCGCCGGAATCGGCAGGTCCAGGATCCTCGCCGAAGCCGCGGCGGCCGCGAGGCGGCGCGGGACGCGGGTGTTCGAGGGGGCGGCGGACCCCGACGAACAGTTCGTACCGCTCGGCCCGCTCCTGGAAGCCGTACTCTCCGGCGACGAACCGCTGTCGGGCGCCCAACGTCTCCGGGACCTCGCCACGACACCCGGCCAGCGGTTCTGGCTGCTTCAGGAGCTGGGGGACCGCCTGCGGGAGGCGGCTCGGAAGGGACCCCTGCTCGTCGTCCTCGACGACCTCCAGTGGTGCGACGACCTGACCCTCCTCACCTTCCACACCCTCGCGGCGGGACTCTCGTCGCACCCGATCCTGTGGCTGGTCGCCGTACGCGGCGGCAGCGTGCCGTCCGGGGTGCGCACCACCCTGGACCGGATCCGCCAGGCGGGCGCACACGAGCTGGTCCTGGAAGCGCTGGAGGACCGTGCGATCGCCCGGATCACCGAGGACGTCCTCGGCGTCCCTCCCGGCCCGGACGTCCTCCGCCTCGCCCGGCGCGCCGAGGGAGTGCCCCAGCTGCTGGTCGAGCTGCTCGGCTCGCTGCGGGAGGAGGAGGCGGTGACGATCGAGAACGGCATGGCCGGGCTGCCGGCCGGACCTCCCGCGCCACGGCAACTCCCCTCCGTCGCGCGCCGCCTCGACCAGCTGTCCGACGAGGCGCGGGAGCTGGTGCAGACCGCGGCCGCCGTGGGCGGCACGGTCACCGTCGCGCTGCTCGCCGAACTGCTCGGCAGGTCCTCGGCGGCGCTCATCACAGCCGTACGCGAATCCCTCGACGCCGATCTGCTCGCCGAGAGCGGCGATCGCCTCGCCTTCCGCCACGACCTGATCCGCGAGGCGGTGGAAGCCGGCCTCCCCCTGCCCCTGCGTCGGGCCCTGCGCCGACAGGCCGCCGGGCTGCCGCAGGGGACACCCGCCGATGCCGCGGAGGCCGAGGGGTCGGCGCCGGGGGAAGCCGCGGAGGCCGACCGGCTGCGCACCGAAGCGGCGGAACTCGCTGCCACCGCTCCCGGACCCGCCGCGGAGCGCAGCCTCGAGGCCCTGGAACTCGCCGGCGCGGACGCTCCGGAGCGGCCGCGGATCATCGCCGAGACGATTCCGCTGCTCTGGCAGACGGGCCGGGCCGCCCAGGCGCGTGAGCTGGGCGCCTCCGCCCTGGCGGCCGGCGGTCTCGGACCCGAGGACGAGGCGCTCATACGCCTCGCCCTGGCCCGCCTCGCCGGACCCTTCGACTTCTCCGAGGCGGTCCGGCAGGCCCGCGCCGGCGCGGCACTGCCCGGGATCTCCGCGACCGTGCGGGGACGACTGCTCGCCATGCTCGCCGTCGGCCTGTCGATGTCGGGCGAGCACGCGGCGGCCGAACAGGTCGCCGCGGAGGCGTGGGAGACCGCGGCGGCGGCGGGGGACCGCAGCGCCGAGGCCACCCTGACGACGGTCCGCTCGGCCATGAGTTTCCACCGCATGGACCTGACCGAGGCGTTCCGGCAGGCCGAGCGGTCGGCCGCGCTGGCCGACGCCCTGGGCGTCAGCACCTCGCTGTGGGTGCCGGAGGCCTTGTGGCACGCCCTGCTGTCGAACACCACCGGACGCACCGCGGAGGCGCTCGCCGTCGCGGAGGAGGGCATCCGGATCACCGCGGAGCAGGGCCGGACGGTCGCCACCCGCATGTGGCTCATGACCCGCTCCCGCATCCTGCTGGAAGCGGGGCGGCTGGCCGACGCCCGGGCCGACTGCGAAGCCGCGTCCGCGAGCGACGATCCCGGTCCGGGCAACCTCGCCGACGTCACGCTCCGGTACGTGATGCTGCGCGTCGCCCTCCATACCGGCGACCGGGGGACCGCACAGGCGTACGCGGCGGAGGCGAGGCGCATGCGGAGCGACGGCGCACCCGTCGTCCGGCACTTCGGCTCCTGGATGCTGGCACTGGCGGCCGACTTCGAAGGCCGGCCCGACCGTGCCATGGCCGAGCTCGACGAGGTGATGACGTCACCCGCCGAGGACCGGCCCGCGTACGCCGGTCTGATCGACCCCGCCGACGCCCCGGCGCTCGTCCGTCTGGCGCTGCGGGCGGGCGCGCTCGAACGGGCCGCGCAGGCGGTCGCCCAGGCCGAGCGGCGAGCCGCACTCAATCCCGGCCTCACGTTCCTCGCCGCCACCGCAGCGCACGCCCGGGGGCTCCTCGACAACGACCTCGCCCCTCTCGTCCGCGCCGTCCGGCTCTACGAGGACTGCCCCAGGGTGCTGGCCCGGGCGTCGGCACTGGAGGACGCCGGACGCAAGCTGGCGGGCACCCGAAGGTCCGAATCGGTGCCCTACTTCGAGACGGCCCTCGCCCTCTACGAGCGCGCGGGCGCCGGACGGGACGTCGCCCGGGTGCGCCGCCGCCTGCGGGCCGCCGGGGTCCGCAAGCGGCCCACGCCGGCCGGACTCGACAATGCATGGCCCGAGCTGACGGCCGCGGAGACACGCGTGGTACGGCTCGTGGCCCGAGGGCTGACCAACCAACAGGCCGCCGAGCAGCTCTCCCTGTCACCGCACACCGTGAGTTCGCACCTGCGCCGGGCCTTCACCAAGCTGGACGTCACCTCGCGCACGGAGCTGAGCCGGCTGGTCAGACATCGCGACAGCGGAGAGTAGTCGCTTCGTATCCCCTGTGGGCGTCATGGCAATGGACGATTCATGCGATGTGCCGGCCTCGTCGTTTCCTCAGACTGATCAAGAACCGCGGAGTGGAGGAGTCCGCGGGGACAGTTTGATCGAGAGAGGAACAACGCATGACCGTAAGGCTCCAGCGAGCCCGCCCCGGCAGCCCCGAGCTCCAGGCACTCGTCGACGAGCTCGCGGAGCGGCTCGGCCGGTCCGTCGCCGTCGACGACCCGCTGGTCCGCATGGTCTGCACGAGCCGCCACTTCGGCGACGAGGATCCGGTGCGCATCGGCACCCTGCTGCAGGGCCGCGCCGACAACGCGGCCATCCGCTACGTCCTCGCCCAGGGCGTGACCCAGTGGTCGAGGCCCGGCTTCATCGACGGCCGTGACGACCTCGGACTGCTGCCCCGGTACGTCGTGCCGCTGCGCGAGCGCGGGCACCTCCTCGGGCTGCTCATGGTGGTCGTCCCCCAGAAGACGCTGGGGGAGGAGGAGACCCGTGCCATCGCCCGGGCCGCGGACGCCATGTCGGCCCAGATGTACGGAGAGCAGATCGCCGCCGACACCCGCAAGACCGACGAGCGGGACCTCGCCCTCGCACTCGTCGGCGCCGACGTCGCCGCACGCACCACCGCGCGTCGGCGCGGCAAGGAGACGGGGCTGCTCGGCGCGGCGGAGCACGTCCTGGTCACCGTCGTCCAACTGAGCTGCGGGCCGGAGCCCGTACGCCGGTCCGAGGCCGCCCTCTGGGCCGCGCTCGAGGGGTATCGGCAGACGCGCTCCGCCCAGGGCCTCGTCGCGATCGGCAAGGAACGGGCGCTCCTGCTCCAGCTCCGCGACCGCCCGCCGCGCCCGGACGAGGTCGCCACCCAGTCCGCCCGCATCCTCGACGAACTCCGTACCTTCCTGGACCCGTCGGCGGACCCCGTGATCGGCGTCGGCGGCCGGCACTCCGGCCTGGACGAGGCGTGGACGTCGTACGAGCAGGCGCTCGTGGCGGCCCGCGCGGCCCGCCGACTGCCCTCCCTGAACAGCGTCGGCGACTGGGAACTCCTCGGGGAGCTCGCCGTGCTGCTCCAGCTCCCCGAGCCCGCCCTGAACGCGTCCCTGGTCCCGAAGCCGCTCCGTAACCTGACCGAGGCTCACGGCGGCGACCGGCTGCGGGACACCCTGCGCTGCTTCCTCGAACACGCGGGGTCGATCCCCAAGACCGCGGAGACCCTGGGCATCCATCGCACCTCGCTGTACTACCGCCTGCGCCAGATCCAGGAGATCACCGGACTCGACCTCGACGACGGCGCCCACCGGCTCACTCTGCACCTCGGCCTCAGGGTCGGAGAACTCCTCGCCGCGGGCGACGACAGGGCCTTCTGACCCGGACTCGCTTCGACAAAGCGAGGAGGATCCACGGCCCGATTCCTACAGCTCGCGGTGGTGCGGGCGACGGGCCCCATTCGATGATGTTCGGGACGGGCGGGGCCGACGTACCGCCCCTGACCAGGGGAGAGGTCATGAAGCAACTGATCACGACGGACGGCGCACGGCTCGCGTACCAGGACACCGGCGGCGACGGCGTCCCGCTGGTGATGCTGCACGGCTGGGGGCAGACACAGGCGATGTTCCGCCACCAGATCGAGGGGCTCGCACCCGCCCGTCGGGTCGTCACCGTCGACCTGCGCGGCCACGGGCGGTCGGGCAAGCCGCGCCACGGCTACCGCATCGCCCGGCTCTCCCGCGACGTGCTCGAACTCGTCGACCATCTCGGTCTCGACCGGTTCGACGCACTGGGCTGGTCCATGGGCGTCTCCGTGTGGTGGAGCTTCATCGACCAGTACGGGACCGGCCGGATCCGGCGATTCGTCGCCGTCGACCAGCCCGCGGCGGTCGCCGCCGTGCCCTGGATGACCGAGCGGGAACAGCGGGACTCCGGCGCCATCTTCGACGTCTCCGGGCTGCTGTACCTGGGCGCGGCCCTCGCGGGTCCCGAGGGCGACACGGTCCGCGCCGACTTCGTGGGCAGCATGTTCTCCGGCGAACCCGACCCCGAGGTGCTGGCCTTCGTCGCCGAGGAGATCAGGTCGACACCCGCCCACGCGGCCGTGCCTCTGCTCTTCGACCACTGCGCGCAGGACTGGCGGGACGTGCTCCCCCGGATCGACGTGCCGACCCTGGTGATCGGCTGCGAGGGAAGCCATGTGCACCCCGATTCGCAGCGCTTCGTCGCCGAGCGGATTCCCGGCGCACGCCTGCACGTCTTCTCCTCCGACGTGGCGAGCTCACACTTCCCCTTCCTGGAGAACCCGCCGGCCTTCAACGCCGTGGTGGAGAAGTTCCTGGCCGAGGAGCCGCCGAGAGGGGCCTGAGCCCGCCCTCCGTCTGCACGAACCCACGGCTAGGAATCACCATGACCCTCACACTCATGTCACGGGCGCCCGAACAGGTGCCCCGGCAGGCGACTGCTCCGACCGCGCCCTCCTCCGGCTCGGGGTGGCTGGTCCAGATGCTCTCCGAGATGCCGGACACGAACGACCGGAACCACATCTACCTCGGCGTCCACGTCCGTGGGCCCGTCACCGTCGTCCGCGAGCGTGCCAAGACCCTGCTGGAGCCGAACGACCTGGTCTTCTGCGACCCGGCTCGGCGGCAGCTGCTGCGGTTCGGCGAGGACTGCCAGATGATCTTCTTCCGCGTGCCCCGCTGCTATCTGGGCGTCTCGGAGCCGGAACTGGACCAGGTGCTCGGCGTCCCCGTACGCGGCGGGGAGGGGATCGGGGCGCTGGTGTCGGACTTCCTGACCGCGCTGGCCGCCAAGGCGGAATTCCGCCGGTCCACGATCGGGGACCGGCGGGCCCGGACTGCCGTACACCTCCTCTCCGTGCTGGTCATGGAGCTCCTCGAAGCGGACACGACGGACACGGTCGACGACGGCCTCGGAGGCGGTAACGAGATGCTGTCCCGTATCCACGCCCACATCGAAGAACACCTGATGGACCCGGACCTCTCGCCGGAGTCGATCGCACGCGCCCACCACATCTCCGTCCGGTACCTGCAGAGGCTGTTCCAGAAGGACGGCAGCACGGTGAGCCAGTGGGTGCGGCAGCGCAGGCTCGAGTCCTGCCGGTTCGAGCTGGGCCGCTCCACCCGGAGAATCACGATGGCCGCGATGGCACACCGCTGGGGCTTCAGCAGCCCCTCTCACTTCAGCCGCACGTTCCGCGGCGCCTACGGCATGAGCCCCAGCGAATGGCAGGCCCTGGCGACCTCGGCCTTCGCACCGACGACCGCCGACGCCCAGGACGGGCGACGGCGCTGAGACGCGCGCGCTCCGTCATGCCCGAGACCGAGAAGAGAACTCCCATGCCCCACCCCACCGTCGTCCTCGTGCACGGTGCCTTCGCCGACGCGACGGGCTGGATAGGCGTCATCGCGGAACTGCGGAGCAGCGGTATCCCGGTGATCGCCCCGTCGAACCCGCTCCGGGGCCTGGCATCGGACGCCGCCTACCTCGCCTCCGTGCTGACGCAGCTCAAGGGTCCGGCCGTACTCGTCGGCCACTCGTACGGCGGTGCGCTGATCACCGTGGCCGGCACCGCGGAGAACGTCGTGGGTCTCGTCTACGTGGCCGCCTACGTGCCCCATGAGGGCGAGACCCTCGACCAGCTCCAGGGAAGCTTCCCCGATCCGCCACTGACGGGCAACCTGAAGGAGTGGACCTACCCGCTCCACGACGGCGCCCAGGCGGTCGAGGTCACCATCGAGGAGACGGCGTTTCCCTCCGTCTTCGCGGCGGACGTGCCCGAGGACGTCGCCGGCGTCCTGGCGGCGGCCCAACGCCCGCTCGCCGCAGCCGCGTTCACCGAGACCGCAGCCGTGGCGGCATGGCGGACGAAGCCGTCCTGGGCGCTGGTGGCCGGGGCCGACCGCACGATCGGCCCCGAGGTCCAGCGCTTCGGCGCCGAGCGCGCCGGAGCCGTCGTCGTCGAACTCCCCGACGCCTCCCACGCCGTCGTCCTGTCCGAGCCCACTCTGGTCGCCGACCTGATCAGGGACGCGGTGCGGGCGACGAGCTGACCCCCCGGGGCCTGTCCGGCGGGACGCTGCCGGCGCCGGTCCTGCGGTCCCTGCTGGACGGCGGCTGAGGGCGGCGGGCGACGAGGCCGGAGGACCTCCTGTAATCCGGGGCGACCGCCTGGAAATTTTCGTTCAAGAGTGGTTGTCGCAGGCGTGGGCGCAGTTGATCGCACCTAGGGTTCACACGATCAACTTCCTTGCAACTTCCTTCGAGACAAGGGTGTTCCATGTCGATTGCGCGCAGGACATTACTGACCGGCTCGACGGCCGGTGCGGCCGCCGCCGCCGTCGGCGGTGCGGGAAGCGCCGAAGCCGCCGGGCGGCCGGCGGCCGCGGCGTCGCCGCTGCTGCAGCGCACACCCAGCCGCATCGGGGTGCCGGGCGTGGCCGGGCTGCACCTCCAGTTCGGTGCCGATCCCGCCACCGAGATGACCGTCTCCTGGATCAGTCCCCAGTCCGTCCGGCGTCCGCGGATCCACCTCGGGTCACCGGACGGGGGCACCGGGCGGGTCGTCGACGCCGAGACCCGTACCTACCGCGACGGACTCTCCCAGCAGGAGGTGTACGTCCACCACGCCCGCATCACCGGACTGCGGCCGGACACCACCTACCTCTACTCGGCCGGGCACGACGGTGCCGCACACGAGACCGGGTCGTTCACCACGGCACCGCGCGGTCGCACCGCGTTCACCTTCACGAGCTTCGGCGACCAGGGCACGCCCAATCTGCGCCGCACCCTCACGTGGCCCACGCCGGACACACCGCCGCCGCTCGGTCACTTCCCGCTCTACACCAGCACCCAGGGCGGCACCGAGGCGTCCGCCGACATCGTGGCCGCGGTGGAACGGGTCGCTCCGCTGTTCAACCTGGTCAACGGCGACCTGTGCTACGCGGGCGTGGCCGGTGCCATCGGCGAGGACCGGGTGGCGACCTGGGCCGACTGGTTCATCAGCAACAGCCGCTCGGCGCGGCTGCGCCCCTGGATGCCCTGCGCCGGCAACGGCGAGACCGAGAAGGGCAACGGTCCCCTGGGCGTCACGGGCTACCAGACCTACTTCGCGCTGCCGGACGCGACGACCGCCACCGACCCCGAGACCAGCGGCCTCTGGTACGCCTTCACCGTCGGCGCCGTCCGATTCATCAGCCTGGCCAACGACGACGTGGCGATCGTGGACAGCGGCGACATCTATCTGCGCGGATACTCCGGTGGTGCGCAACGCCGCTGGCTGGAAAGGGAGCTGAAGGCGGCGCGGGCCGCCAGTGACATCGACTGGATCGTCGTCTTCATGCACCACCCGATGATCTCCAGCCACCGCAGCGGCGGCGCCGACCTCGGTGTCCGCCAGGAGTGGGGCCCGCTCTTCGACGCGTACGGGGTCGACCTGGTGCTCTGCGGCCACGAGCACTACTACGAGCGCTCGCTGCCGCTCCGCGGCACCCTGCCGAACGACGTCCGCACCCCGGTCCCGGTCTCCACCAGGACCGACGTCGCCGACACCGGCGACGGCACCGTGCACATGATCATCGGTGGCGGCGGCAACTTCGCCACCACCCAGGACGACCTGTTCGAGGAGCCCAGGGGCCGGGTCGTGGTCGACGTGGGCAAGGTGCCCGAGGGCCGCCACCGCAAGGCGGTCTACGTCACCGAGGACGCCCCCTGGCGCGCCGTCCAGGACCGCGTCCACAGCCACGGCTTCGCCGCCTTCGACGTCGACCCGGGCACCCGCGGCACCGGACGCACCCGGATGCACGTCACGTACTACACCTTCGACGGCCCGTACGGAGACCTGACCCCGGTCGACACCTTCACCCTGGAGCGCCCCCGCGCCGACGCCCGGCACTGACGCCGGCCCGCTCCGGGTCCGGCCTCGCCGGACCCGGAGCGGGCCGCACCCGGCCTTCGTCCGGTACGGTCACTTCGAGGGCGGGGTCAGGACGACGAAGTCGGCGTCGTTCGGGTCGACGCAGACGGCGAGGCGGCCCACGCCCTCGGTGTCGACCGGGCCCATCTGGACGCTGCCGCCGTGCTCGGTGACCTTGGCGATCGCGGCGTCGCAGTCGTCGACGTCGAAGACCGGGTGCCAGTACGGGCGGCCGCCCGTGAGGACGAGATTCTCCCGGGAGAGCTCCAGGAGGCCGCCCTGCATGCGCTCCTGAGGCAGCCCCGCCGGCGTGATCAGGGTGTACGTGCCTTCGCCGCCCGGCATCTCCATGTCGCTGTACTGCCAGCCGAAGACGCTGCCGTAGAACTCCCGGGCGGCCGCGGCGTCGCTCGTGTAGAGCTCCGTCCAGGACAGCGAGCCGGGCGCGTCCACCAGCTCGACGCCCGTGTCCTTGCCGGGCTGCCAGACGGCGAACTGCCCTCCCAGCGGGTCGCTGTACTGGGCCATGCGTCCCCACTCGCCGAGATCCCGCGGTGCGACCCGCACGGTCCCGCCACCGCGTTCCACCGCCTCGGTCGTGGCGTCCGCGTCGGCGACGTGGTAGTAGATCATCCAGGCGGACCGGGCGCCCTGCTCGGTGAGCTTGCCCAGACCGGCGACGATCTTGCCGTCCTTGCGGAACATGCCGCCTTCCATGTCCTCCCCTGCCTCCCCGCCGCCGCTCATGGGCTCGTAGTCCCAGCCCAGCACCGCGCCGTAGAAGGTGGCGGCGGCGGGGAGGTCGGGAGCGCCGAGGTCGAGCCAGCAGGGGGAGCCGGGCACGAAGTCGGTGGTGATCATGGGCATTCCCTTTCAGCGATACCGTCGAACCGGTCGGCCCAACGTGACCACGCGGTGGCCGTGTGTGCGCGCTGTCCGGTCGGAACGGGTGACGGGCCGCCTGGAACGTCAGACCGTGCTCGCCGCGAACCGACGTTGCGCCTGCGGTGTGGCTCCCGTCAGGCCGAGGGGGATGCCCAGGCTCGCGCACATGCGGCGGGCCCGCCCCATGGCGCTGAGCGTGGCGGGCGTCGGTTCCCCGGCGGGGATCCGGACGATGAGGCTCCGGGGCTTGTGCGCGCGGACGAGGACCTCGATCGCCAACGTCGCGGCGGCGCGGGTGGTGACATCGAGATTCCGGTGCAACGTCACGCGCAGGGCGTCGCCCTCGACCCTGTGGCTGATCAGCATGATGCCCTCCGCTCGGCGGGGTCCTCGCACCGTGCCCCGGCCCCGGGCTCCAGAGTGACAGTCGGGACGTGGCATCGCATTTCAGGCCCGCCGACATCTCCCGCCGACTCTCCCGGCGACTCTTCCGGCGGCCGAACGCGTGCCCACGGCGTTTCGGGGTAGCCGCAGACCGGTCCGGCCGGAGTGCGGTGCCGCCGCCCCGCCATGCGCGGAGCGCCTCACGACCGCCCCGGCGACGGCACCCGAGGAGGTCTTCATGCCCGGTGACAACACGCTCCCCCTGCTGGTGAAGGGCTACACATGGCTGCCCGGGGTCTCCCGGCGCCAGGACGCCGACGGTCTCGTGAAGACGCGTCTGATGGGACGCCCGGTGCGCGTGCTCCGGGGCCCGGAACTCGTCGCGTTCTTCTACGACGAGAGCCACGCCCGCCGGAACGGGGCGCTGCCGGGTCCGGTCCTCGACACCCTGTTCGGCCGGGGCGCCGTGCACACCCTCGACGGCCCGGAGCACCGCACCCGCAAGGCGCTCTTCCTGTCGCAGCTCACCGAGACGGCAAGGGTGCGCGCGCTGACGGCGTGCGTGTGCGCGGAGTTCAGGGAGACCTTCGACGGTCTGCGCGGACGCGAGGTCACGCTCTTCGACGAGGGCGCGCGCGTCCTCGCCCGCGCGGTGGCCCAGTGGGTCGGCCTGCCGGGGTACCGCGCCGCCGAGGCCGAACAGCTCGCCCGCGACTGCGTGGCGATGGTCGACGGCTTCGCCACACCGGGGCCGCGCCATCTTCGCGCCCGGCGCGCCCGGGCCAGACAGGAGGCGCTGCTGCGCGGGGCCGTCGTACGGGCTCGCGGCGCCCGCGAGCCGGCGACGCCGCACAGGCGCCAGGGAGCGCCGGGAGCACACCACGAGCCGGGCGACCCCGCCCGTACCCCCTTCGAGGCGGTCCTGGCCCATCGGGAGGCCGACGGATCGCTGCTCGATCCCGCCACGGCCGCCGTGGAACTGCTCAACATCGTGCGGCCGACCGTGGCGATCACCTGGTTCACGACCTTCGCCGCCCACGCCATGCGCGACGCCCCGGAGCTGCGGCGGCGCCTGGCGGACGACGAGCCCGCCGGCCTCGCCACCTCCTTCGCCCACGAGGTACGCCGCTTCCACCCGTTCGTGCCGTTCCTCGCCGCGCTCGCCCCCGACGGTCTCGAAGTCCAGGGGGAGCGTGTGCCACACGGCACGATGCTGCTGCTCGACGTGTACGGCCAGAACCACGACCCCGAACTGTGGGACGAGCCCTTCCGCTTCGTGCCCGGCCGGTTCCTCGGAGCCGCGCCCCACCCCGACAAGCTCATTCCGCAGGGAGGCGGTCCGCGCGAGGGCCACCGCTGCCCCGGCGAGGACATCACGATCGCCGTGCTGTCCGCGCTGACCCGCGAACTCGCCCGGCTCGACTTCACGGTGCCGGACCAGGACCTGCGCATTCCGCTGCACCGGATCCCGACCCGGCCCCGCGACGGCTTCCGGCTGCGCATCCCTGATGAGCAGTGACCACTGATGAGCAGTGACCAGTCAGCTACTCAGGCAGACCGCACTCAGGCGGCGTGACGCGTACCCGGCTGTGTCCGCTCGCGCGTGCCGGGGGCGCGTTCCTCGAGTGTGCTGACGACGGCCGCGCAGAACGCGTCCAGGTCGCCCGGCCTGCGGGAGGTGATCAGAGGGAAGCCCCCGGTGGTGTCGACGACGACCTCCTCGTCCCGCCACCTGCCGCCTCCGTTCTCGATGTCGGTGCGCAGTGAGGGGTACGACGTCAGCCGACGCCCCCTGGCGACCTCGCTCTCCACGAGGAGCCACGGGCCGTGACAGATCGCGGCCACCGTCTTGCCGGACTTGGCGAAGGCGCTGACCAGCTGCTGGGCGTCCTTCTCCATGCGCAGCCGGTCGGCGTTGAGCGTGCCACCCGGCACGAAGACCGCATCGTACTCCTGAGCCGTGACTTCGTCCAGGGCGGCGTCCGCGACGACGACGGTGCCGGGCCGCCGGTCCGAGACAAGGGTCAGGACCGGCGCGGCCTTCTGGGCGGCGACCGTGACGGTCGCGCCGGCTTCGCGCAGGGCTGCCGTGGGCCGCGTGAGTTCGTCCTGTTCCACGCCGTAGTTGGTGGTGAGGACGAGAACTTTCGTTCCGTGGAGGGTCACGATGCTGTGCTCCTTCCCGTTCTTCGAGCTCCTTCGACTCCGCGGAGAGCTTCAACGGCCACCAAGGGAGCGCTTCGGATTCCCGGCGCTCCTCTCGTCGGGTGCAAAAGCCTTCCATCAGCCGCTGCCCCTGCCGTGCGGGTTCATGCGGGCGGCGGGCGGGAATCGGCGCGCACCCGGACACCGGCCACGCCGCCCGTGCCGACCCGGCCGCACGTTTTCCCCTCGGTCACCCGGGCAGGCGCCCCCTGTGGCCCGGACCGCCCTGGAGGTGTGATGACCGAGTTCGGATACTTCCTCTCCTGCGAGGAGTTCGATCCCGCCGACCTCGTCGAGCAGGCGCGCATGGCCGAGGACGCGGGCTTCCGCTCGCTGTGGATCTCCGACCACTACCATCCGTGGAACGACGAGCAGGGCCACAGCCCGTTCGTCTGGTCCGTCATCGGCGCGCTCTCGCAGTGCTGCGGACTGCCCGTCGAGACCGCCGTGACCTGCCCCACCGTGCGTCTCCACCCCGCGCTCGTGGCCCAGGCGGCCGCCACCTCCCAGGTCATGCTCGACGGGCGCTTCCGGCTCGGCGTCGGCAGCGGGGAGGCGCTCAACGAACACATCCTCGGCGACACCTGGCCGTCGGCCGACGTGCGCCTCGACATGCTGGAAGAGGCCGTCGAGGTCATCCGGAAGCTGTTCACCGGTGACCAGGTCACGCACCGCGGCCCCCACTACACCGTCGAGAACGCCCGCCTCTACACCCTTCCCGACACCCCGCCGCCGATCGACGTCTCCGCCTTCGGGCCCAAGGCCGCCGAGCTCGCCTCGCGCATCGGTGACGGCCTCGTCCTCACCACCCCCGACGACGAGCTGATCGACACCTTCCGGTCCGGCGGCGCGGCGCGCCCCGTGTACGCCGCGACCAAGGTCTGCTGGTCCCGCTCGCGGGACGAGGCCGTCCGCACGGCCCACCGGCTCTGGCCCACCGAGCACCTGCCCGGCGAACTCAACCAACTCCTGCCCACACCGAGCCACTTCGAGCAGGCCTCGCAACTCGTGACCGAGGACACGGTGTCCGACGCGGTGCCCTGCGGCCCCGACCCGGAGGAACACGTCCGGCGGCTGCGGGAGTACGGGGACGCCGGCGTCGAGCGCGTCCACATCGGGCAGATCGGGCCCGAACAGCGCGGTTTCTTCGACTTCTACCGCACCGAGGTCCTGCCCCTGCTCGACGGCGGGGGCCCCGACCGTACGAACGGAGGCGAGCGGTCATGAGCAGCCCGACCGTCGGCGACCACCTGCTCGAACGGCTCCGCGCCTGGGGAGTCAGCCATGTCTTCGGCTACCCGGGGGACGGCATCAGCGGCCTGCTCGCCGCCTGGTCCCGGGCCGACGACGACCCACGGTTCATCCAGGCCCGGCACGAGGAGATGGCGGCCTTCGAGGCCGTCGGCCACGCCAAGTTCTCCGGCCACGTCGGCGTCTGCGCCGCGACCTCCGGACCCGGCGCCGTCCACCTCCTCAACGGCCTCTACGACGCCAAACTCGACCACGTGCCCGTCGTCGCCGTCGTCGGCCAGACCGACCGCAGCGCGATGGGCGGTTCCTACCAGCAGGAGGTCGACCTGCACAGTCTGTTCAAGGACGTGGCCTCCGCCTACCTGGAGACCGTCAACGTCCCCGAGCAGCTCCCCAACGTGCTCGACCGGGCCGTGCGCACCGCCTACGCCCGCCGCGCCCCGACCGCCCTGATCATCCCGGCGGACGTCCAGGAACTCGCCTACTCCGCGCCGGAACACGCCCACAAGATGGTGCCCTCCAGCCTCGACGTGAGCGGCTGGGCCCCGGTCCCCGACGACGCCTCGCTCGCCCGCGCCGCCGAGGTCCTCAACGCCGGTACGCGGGTGGCCCTGCTGATCGGCCAGGGCGCGGCCGGCGCCGCCCGCGAGGTCGAACGGGTCGCCGACCTGCTCGGCGCGGGCGTCGCCAAGGCGCTCCTGGGCAAGGACGCGCTGAGCGACGAACTGCCCTACGTGACGGGCTCGATCGGGCTGCTCGGCACCCGCCCCTCGTACGAGCTGATGCGCGACTGCGACACCCTGCTCACCATCGGCTCCAACTTCCCCTACTCCGAGTTCCTGCCGCCGTACGGGCAGGCCCGCGCCGTCCAGATCGACATCGACGCCCACATGGTGGGGCTGCGCTACCCCTACGAGGTCAACCTGGTCGGCGACGCCGCCGCCACCCTCGGCCGGCTGCTGCCGCTGCTCACGCGCAAGGAGGACCGCGGGTGGCAGGAGTCCGTGACCGCCGGCGTACGCCGCTGGCGGACCGTGATGGAACGCCGGGCCGCGCTCTCCGCCGATCCCGTCAACCCCGAGCTGGTGGCCCGCGCACTCGACCCGCTGCTCCCAGACGACGCCATGATCACCTGCGACTCCGGCTCGGTGGCCAACTGGTACGCCCGGCACCTCACCATGCGCCGCGGCATGCGGGCCTCCCTCTCGGGGACCCTCGCCACCATGGGCAGCGGGGTGCCGTACGCGATCGGCGCCAAGTTCGCCCACCCCGACCGGCCCGCGATCGCCCTGGTCGGCGACGGGGCGATGCAGATGAACGGCCTGGCCGAGCTGATCACCGTCGCCAAGTACGCCACCGAGTGGACCGACCCGCGGCTCGTCGTCGCCGTGTGGAACAACCAGGACCTCAACCAGGTCAGCTGGGAGCTGCGGGCCATGGCCCACACCGCCCCGTTCAAGGCCTCCCAGATCATCCCCGACGTGCCGTACGCCGACTTCGCCCGCTCCCTCGGCATGGACGGGCGCCGGATCACCGACCCGGCCGACGTCGAGGACGCCTGGCGCCAGGCCCTGGCCGCCGACGGGCCCACCGTCCTGGACTTCCGCACCGACCCGGACGTACCGCCGATCCCGCCGCACGCCACCTGGGACCAGATCGAGTCCACCCTCGCCTCGCTGGCCCACGGCGACGGCCACCGCCGCCACCTCGTCGTCCAGGGCCTCAAGGCCAAGGCACAGGAACTGCTGCCGCGCCGGCCCGGCGGGCGGTGAACGGCCGTGCGGATGCTCCTCGACTCGCTGCGTGAGGGACGCCTCCAGCGCACCCTGTCGCTCGCCACCGGGCTCGGAGCCGCGGTCTCGGGCGCCGAGATCTACCTGGAACACGACCGGGCCTCCTTCGGCAACCGCGTGATGTGGTGGCCGGTGTGGCTCGGTCCGCTCGGACTCGGCGCGGGAATCGCCGGCTGGGCCGACCCGAGGGCCGCGCGCACCGTGCTGCCCGTCGTCTCCGCCGCGCTCGTCGCCAACGGCCTGCAGGGCGCCTGGCTGCACGTGCGCGGCATCGCCGCCAAACCCGGCGGCTGGCGGATGATCCGCTACAACCTGGAGCTCGGCCCGCCGCTGTTCGCGCCGCTCATGGTCAGCGGCGTCGGCGGGCTGGGCCTGCTCGCCGCCGTGTCCCGGAGAGAACTCCACGGAGGACTCCGGAGCGCACGATGACGGGCGGCCACCCCGACCGGCCCCGGATCCTGCGGCAGGCCGGCGCCTGGGACCCGGTGACCCGGGCGGTGGTGCTGGCACGGCTGCAACCGCCGCCGTGCCGGTTCCTCAGCCCGGCCGAGCAGGCCGTCGCGGGCCCTCTGCTGGACCTGCTCGTCGGCCAGGCGCACACCCCCGACAGGCTCCCGCTGCTCGAACTCGTCGACCAGCGGATCGCCGCGGGCGACAGCGACGGCGGAGGCGGCGAGGGCTGGCACCACGCCGATCTGCCCGAGGACGGCGCCGCCTGGCGGCTCTCGCTCGCGGCACTCGACGCCGAGGCCCGGCTCCGCCACCACGGCACCGGCTTCGCCGGCCTGAGCGTCGGCGACCGGCACCGGCTGCTGAGCGTGCTGGCCCGCCGGGCCCGGAAGCCCGGCCCCGCACCGCCCTGGCACGGCCTCCCCCTGCCCCACGTCTGGGAGCTCTGGCTGCGCCAGGCCTGCGCCGGCTACTACTCCCACCCCCTGGCCTGGGACGAGACCGGCTTCGGCGGACCGGCCTTCCCCCGCGGCTACGTACGCCTAGGCCGCGGCCTGCGCGAAGCCTGGGAGGACCCGCCCCCGACCCCGCCCTCCGACGAACCAGGACCGGCCCGCGGCCCGACCGGGCCCGCCCTGCCCTCCGGGGCCGCGGCGCTCGGGCGGGAGCGCGCGGCCGCCGGGCCGCACCGGGCCTCGGCCTCTGACGAACCGGGGCCGGGCCCCGGCCCGACGGGGTCCGCTCTGTCCCCCGAGCCCGCGGCGCCCCGCCCGGACCGTTCCGTCGGCCGGACGGCTGCCGACCCGGGCCCCACGCCCGCGGTGTCCCGTCCGGCTCGCCGTGTCGGCCTGCGCGCCGCCGCTGCGACCCTTCGGGAGACGTTGCGTCCCCAGGGCGCGCTGCGTGCCCGTAACGCCTCCGCGTGGTTGCCCGCAGCACGTGAGCTGCTCCCGGACATGCGCCGGTTCGACGACGAGGACGAGGTCGACCTCGTCGTCGTCGGGTGCGGCGCGGGCGGCGCCGTGCTCACGCAGCGCCTGGCCCATGCCGGCTGGCGGGTGGTGTGTCTGGAGGCCGGCCCGTTCTGGGACCCGCGCCGGGACTGGGTCAGCGACGAGGAAGGCTCGGGCCGGCTCCACTGGACCGAACCGCGGGTGATCGACGGATCCGACCCGGTGCCGCTCGGCGCCAACAACTCCGGCCGCGGCGTGGGCGGTTCCATGGTCCACTTCGCCGGCTACGCGCCCCGGCTGCACCCCTCCGACCTGCGCACCCGAAGCCTCGACGGCGTCGGCGCCGACTGGCCCCTCGACTACGCCGACCTCGCCCCGTACTACGCCCGCCTCGAACAGGAACTCCCCGTCGCCGGACAGTACTGGCCCTGGGGCGAACCGCACGCCTACCCGCACGCGCCGCACCCGGTCGGCGGCAACGGCGAGGTCATGCTGGAGGGCTGCGCCGCCCTCGGCATCGAGGCCCGGGTCGGGCCCGTCGCCATCGCCAACGGCCGTTTCGGCGCCCGCCCGCACTGCGTGTACCGCGGCTTCTGCCTCCAGGGCTGCACCGTCGGCGCCAAGGCGAGCCCGCTCATCACCCATGTCCCCGACGCCCTCGCGCACGGCGCCGAGATCCGCGCCGACTGCATGGCCACCGAGATCGTCACCCACCGGGGCCGGGCCACCGCGGTGCGTTACGTACGCGGGGGTCGCGAACACCTCCAGCGCGCTCGCGCCGTGGCCCTCGCCTGCTACTCGATCGAGACCCCGCGCCTGCTGCTCAACTCCGGCCTCTGCAACGAGTACGACCAGGTCGGACGCTATGTGATGGTGCAGGGCGCACCGCAGGTCGCCGGCCGCTTCGACGACGAGATCCGGATGTACAAGGCGCCGCCGCCCGAGGTCTCCACCGAGCAGTTCTACGAGACGGACCCGGCCCGCCCGTACCGTCGCGGCTTCTCCGTGCAGACCGTCTCACCGCTGCCCGTCGTCTTCGCCCGGCACCTCGCCGAGCACGGCCACTGGGGCGTCGACCTCCGCGACCGGATGCGGACCTACCCGTACTGGGCCACCCTCGGCGCCCTGTGCGAGTACCTGCCGCAAGCCGGCAACCGCGTCACCCTCGACACCCAGACCGACGCGCACGGACTGCCCGTCGCCCGCTTCACCCACGGCAAGTGCGGCAACGACGAGCTCATGACGGAGGCCGCCGTCGGCGTCATGAGCGACATCCTCACCGCCGCCGGGGCGCGCGAGCTGGTCCCCGTCGAGCGCTACGCGCATCTGGTCGGCGGCTGCCGGATGGCCACCCGCCCCGAAGACGGCGTCGTCGACGCGGACCTGCGCACCTTCGCCGTACCCAACCTCCTGGTGACCGACGGCAGCGTGCTGCCGACCCAGGGCGCCGCCAACCCGGCCCTCACGATCATGGCGCTCGCCGACCGGGCCGCGGCCCGGTTGATCGCCGGCGCCCGCGCCGGCCGGCCGCTCACCACCAGGGCGTGAGCCCGCCGTCGGCGTGGCGCGGCGCGGCGCGTCCGGCCGCCGGCCGGCCCGTGATCGCGGGAATCCGCCACGGCACGGCGCTTGTGTCATGCTCGTCCTATGACGGGTGACCGCGACGCGGCGGCACGCTCCGAGCGGGCAGGCGGCAGCCCCGGTAACGAGGCCGGAGCTTCCGTCTTCTCTGCGAGCCGTCTCGCGGCCCGCAGAAAGGGACCGGTCCCGGCAGCAGACCAGACCGCGGCCCTGCCGGTGTCCGCCGTTCAGGAGGTCCTCGACGGCCTTTCCGGTTCGGCGATCTTCCTCGTGCCCGAGTTCGACGCGGACGGCGCCGTCGCGGACTTCCGGATCATGGCGGCGTCCCCCGACGCGTACGACACCGAACAGCGCAGGGGCAAGGAGCTCATCGGGCTGAGCATCCTGGAGACGTACCCGGCGCTGGCCGGCACGGAGCTGTGGCAGGGATACCTGCGGGTCCTGGAGACCGGCGGCCGGTACGTGGGGGAGCCGTTCGAGTACGAGGAGGGCGTCGCCGGCAATCCACGGGTGTCCCGGTTCGCGGTCCGGGTGGCGCCCTGCCGGCAAGGGCTGATCGTCTCCTGGACGAGCCTGGACAGCGGCGAACGCGAGCAGAACCGGCTGGCCGTGATGCAGCGGCTCGGTCACATGGGCTGGGTGGAGCGGGACCTGGTCCGGAACGTCATCACCTGGTCGGACGAGGTCTACGCCATCTTCGACAGAGATCGTTCGCTCGGTCCGATGACGCTGGAGGAACTCTCGACCCACGCCGTCCCCGAGGATCAGCCCATGCTGAGGAGGGGCGTGAGGGGTCTTCTGCGCGACGGCGAGGCCCTCGACCTCGTCGTCCGCATGGCAGCCGCCGCCGGTGGGGAGGTCCGGCACGTGCGGATCATCGCCGAGGCCGAGGTCGACGTCGAGGGCACCCCGGTGCTCGTCCACGGCTTCTTCCAGGACCTGACCGCGGTGAAGAGGACCGAAGAGCAACTGCTCGACCAGGAGAAGGCCGTCCTGGCCGGGCGCAGCCTGCTGGCTGCCGAACGCGACCTCGCCGCCCGGCTCCAGCATGCGCTGCTGCCGCTGCCCGAGCAGTCCCTGCGCCTGGCCGGCCTCACCGTGAACGTGGCCTACCAGCCTCTGCAGACCGGGCTCAATGTCGGCGGCGACTGGTACAGCGCCATCGAGCTGCCCGACGGCAGTGCCCTGCTCGTCGTCGGCGACGTCGCCGGTCACGGACTCGAAGCGGTCGCCACCATGGCCCAACTGCGCTTCATGGCCAAAGGCATGGCCATCACCGGCACGCCCCTGCCCAGGATCCTCGCCCGGCTGAACACCCTGCTCCTGCACGACTGGGAGCAGACCTACCGGACGGCCACCATGATCATGGCCGGCTACGAACCCTCGACCTCCCAGCTCACCTGGGTGCAGGCGGGCCACCCGCCCCCCTTGTACCTGCACAAGGGCCGAGCCCGCTATCTTCCCGCCCCCGAAGGCGTCCTGCTCGGCGCGGTGGCGGCAGCACGGTACGAGGCGTCCACCCTGCGCCTTGAGCCCGGTGACCAGCTGCTGCTGTACACCGACGGTCTGGTCGAGAGGCCGGGCGAGGACATCGATGTCGGCCTGGACCGCCTGGCCCGCGCCGCGGCGGAGTCCGCCGGCGGCACCGGGTCGCTGGACGACGTCCTGGCCACCCTCCTCGGTCCGGACGCCCGCCGCGACGACGTCTGCGCCGTGCGGATCAGCCTCTGAGAACCTCCTCACCGTGAGTCGTCGTCGAGGAGGTCCAGCACCGCTCGCTCGACGGCGCCATGGGTCGCGGGAAGGCCGAACCCGCGGTGTTCGCCGAGCCGTCCGAGATCGGGGGCGACCGTGACGCCGTCCGCGTACAGTTCCAGGACACGGGGCGCGATGTAGGAGTCCCGGCAGACCGCCGGCGTGTTGCCCAGGTAGTCGCTCACCTCCCGCACCGCCCGCCGCACGGCCTTCCGGCGCGCCGTCGCGGATTCGTGCCCGGCCTCCTCGGACACCGCGAGAGCGACGGCCGCGAGGACGGTCGCGTGCCAGGTGCGGAAGTCCTTGGCGCTGACGTCGGCGCCCGAGCGGTCGCGCAAGTAGGCGTTGAGGGCGTCGGCGTGGACGTCGTGCCAGGCCCTTCCCTCCCAGTAGGCGAAGAGCCGCGGGCCGTCCCCGCCCCTGCGCAGGAGGGATCGCACCACCCGGTAGGCCGCGTCGTCGACCAGGCTCCCCGTCACCTGCTTGCCGGACTTGCCGGGATAGTCGAAGTCGACCCGGCCGCGCGCGCAGTGGACCTGGGACCGCAGAAGGGTGGTCAGGCCGTACGACTCGTTGTCGCGGAGGTGGCGGTCGCCGCCGACGCGGAAGAAACCCAGGTCGAGCAGGCGGGCCGCACAGGCGAGCACGCGTTCCTGGCACAGCCCGCGAAGCCCGAGATCGTGCCGGACGGCCTCGCGCAGCACGGGCAGGGCGGCGGCCACCTCCAGCACGTGCGTGTGCTTGGCGCGCTCCTGCCGGGCGCGGTACTCGCTGTGGTACAGGTACTGCCTGCGCCCCGCGTCATCGGTGCCCACGGCCTGGATGTGCCCGTTCGGCCAGGGGCAGATCCAGACGTCACGCCAGGCGGGAGGGATCACGAGCGCCCGCACCCGCTCCCGGTCGGCCGGACCGAGGGGCCGGCCCTCCGTGTCGAGGTAGCGGAATCCGCGGCCGTGCGGCAGCCGTCGCCATCCCCGTCCGGCGGGATCACTGGTTCGAAGTCGCACGCCCTTCGTGTTCCCCGGATCGGGCGGGCCACGCGGCGCGCCTCCGCGACGCCGCTCAGGCCGTGGCCTCGGGGTGTCAGCGGGGCGCCTTGTTGCCGGCTTCCGGCGCGCGATCGCCGTCGACGGACGGTCCGTCCCCGGCGGTCCGGCGTACCACCTGGCCGTCACCCGCTGACCCGGCACACACGCGGCGGATGACGTCGACGACGTAGGGCGGGGCAGGACCGTTGCCGGCCTGCCCCGCCCGGTGTGTGGTGGCCGATGGGTCAGGAGACCTTGATCAGCCGCCACTGCTGGTTGGTGCCGCCGGTGGTGATGTACTGGTCGACGGAGGCGCCGCTGGAGGTCGACGCGCCGCGTACGTCGAGTGCGTAGCCGTTGGTGCGGGACTCGATGGTGTACGTGCCGTTGTTCGCCGGGGCGATCACCCACTGCTGCTCGGGGCCGCCGGTGCCGGTCCGGATGCCGAGCTGGGTGCCGGGCCAGGTGGTGGCCTGGGGGACCGTGAGGGGCTTGAGGCCGGCAGCGCCGGTGACGGTGTAGTAGCCGTCGCTGTCACGGGCCAGGGTCCACTGCTGGTTGGCGCCGCCGTTGTCGGGCCACTGGATGACGGGGGTGCCGTCGGCGGTCTGGCCGCCGGAGGCGTCGAGGAGCTGGCCGCTGTTGGCGTTGACGATCTTGTACGTGCCGGAGAGCGCGGTCGTCGTGCCGGGGGTGACGCGGAAGTCGGCGTACTGGACGGGGTAGTAGCCGGCGGTGCCGAGTCCCACCTGTCCGCCGCCGAAGCTGCTGTCGGTGACCGTGGCCCGGGTCTGGCCGTCAATGGCGACGGTGATGGAGTCGCCCTGGAAGGTCAGGGCGAGGTTGTGCCAGGTCCCGGTGCCGGACGCGGGCACGGTTCCCTCGGCGAGCGGCGGGGTGATGGTGTTCCAGTCGCCCCAGGGGCGGCCGGACTTGAGGAGCTTCCAGGTGCCGGTGTCGCTCAGGCGCAGGTGGTAGGCGTTGAGCCCGTTGTTGTTCTTGTCCTGCGTGCCGGTCCGGCCGAGGAGTTCGGCGGCGCTGCCGCCCTGCTCCAGGAGCACGTCCGCGCTGACCGTGTAGTCGCTCCAGCTCTGCTCGCCCATGATCGTGTAGGGCTGGTTGGACGTCTCGTCGGTCCACTGGATGGGCGAGACCGGCGCCATCTGGCGCAGGCAGGAACCGGTGCGGCCGCCGGCGCAGGGCGCCGACTCGAAAGCCCCGTTCATCGTGGAGAAGTACGTCGCCTCGCGGCCCTGGGGGTAGCCGCCGAGGGAGTCCGTGTACGGGAGAGCCAGCTGCTTGCGCTGCGGCGGTGTCGTGACGCCCGCGCCCTGCCCGGTGGTGGTGGTCACCGTGTAGACGCGGCCCGGCTCCAGCGTGAGGCTGTACGTGCCCGCGCTCGCGGTCAGATCGGCGCCGCGCACCATGCGCGGGGTGGCGCCGCCGTTCTGGGAGAGGTCGGTGGACCACACGTGCAGGGTGCCGCCGGGGAGGCCGCCGGCGACCTTCAGGTTCACCGTCTGCGCGGCGGTGGCGTCCATCGTCTCGAAGACGGTGCTCCAGGCGGACTTGTCGGGCGCCGCGTAACTGACGTAGCTGCCCTCGGTGCCGTTGCGCGCCCCCAGGTAGCCGGTGGCGGTGTCCACGTACTTCCAGCCGGGCGAGGTGAACTGGGTGGTCTGGGCGATGGACCAGGTGGTGCGGCCGACGCTGTAGTTGCCGGACCACGGCTGGTTGGCGGTGATCAGTCCGGTGTCGTGGAAGCCGAGGTTCTGGTAGAGCGAGGCGACGAGCGGCCAGTTGATGTACGCCGTCATCTTCGCGTCGATGTAACCCCTGTTGATGGCACGGGCGACGGGGCCGGCGCCGACCTCCGCGCCCTCCGAGCCGTTCTCGCTGGCCCAGATCGGCTTGCCGAGGTTCTGGGCGTCGGCGGACGAGGAGCATTGGGTCATCGCCGACATGTACCCGCAGTTGTAGTGGGAGCCGGCGACGTCCACCGCGTCGTAGAGGGCCGGGTCGTTCTTCATGGCCGTGGCGATCGGCCAGCCCCACGACTCACCGCCGAGGATCTTGGTGGAGCTGTAACCCCGGCTGATCAGGGCGGACTTGAGGGACTTGTACCAGGCGGCGTCGAAGTCGCGCTCGTTCCAGCCGCCCATGTAGTCCACGGTCAGACCGTGCTGCCTGGCACAGCCGAGCCAGGTGGTCAGATAGTCGATCATGTCCTGGGAGTAGAAGGTGTGGTTGCCGATCCAGCCCGGCGCGCCCCAGGACAGGGCGGCGAACTTGATGTTCGGGTTACGGGACTTGGCCTGCTCCATGAGCCACCACTCGTAGCCCGCGTTGCAGTCGACCACACCTCTGCTGTGCTCGATGCTGGCCTCGGCGCCGTCGGTGGAGTTGGTGTCGCCGCCGACCTCGACCTTGAGGATCTGCAGGCTCGCCCCGTAACCGGGCTTGAAGAGGTAGTCGAGGATCTCGCCCTGCTGGGCGGCCGGATAGTCGCGCAGCAGACGGGTGTTGCCCCCGCCGCCGCTGATCGCCCCGATACCGTCGAAGGTCCGGCCGGCACTGGTGCCGTCCACGGTGATCGTCGGCTTCGGGGCGGCCGCAGTCGCCGGTGTCGAGGCCTCGCTGCTCACGGACGCGATGGTCAGGAGCGCGGCGGCGACGGTGGCCACGCGCCTGACGAGTCGGCTCGTTCTGGGGGATGTGCGCAAGGTGCGGTCCCTTCTGGGCACGGTTCTGTTGCGCGGACGCACGGCTCCGGCCGCGAGGACAGTGGTGCGCGTGCGGTGTTCGAGGGGCCGCCGTGAGGTCGGGCCCCGGAGTGGAGAGAGGCTCCGTCCGGCGGTCGGCGTCGATGGACGGACGGAGCCGATGGACGGACGGAGCCGTGAGCCCCACGGCTGACCGGATGGATTCTCACCACTCGATTCGACCGCTGTCCAGAGGATGGACAACAAAATCGCACATTGAATGATCGGTTCTGCTCGATCGGTTGATCAGCAAGCGCCATCGCGCAGAACGATCGGTGAAACTCGAGGGGATCGCGTCATGTTGCGCTCGGGTTTGTTTGGATGTGTTGACACGGTGCACGGTCCCGGCCGGCCGCGGATCAGGCGCAGGCGCTCCCGTTGAGCGTGAAGGCCGTGGGGGAGGGATTCGAGCCCGTGTGGGTGCCCTGGACGCCGAAGCTCGCGGTCGCGCCAGGGGCGATCGTGCGGTTCCAGTCGGCGTTGCGGGCGCTGACGGCGGTGCCGTTCTGGGTGACGGTGGCGTTCCAGGCGCTCGTGACGCGCTGGCCGCCCGGGTAGGCCCAGGCCAGCTGCCAGCCGTCGACGGCCGTGGGGCCGGTGTTCTTGACGGTGACGGTCGCGGTGAAGCCGCTGTTCCAGGCGTTGTTCACCGTGTACGTCACCGCGCAGGCGGCGGTGGGCGGTTCGCCGCCGGTGGAGGTTCGCTCGGCGGCGTAGGCGGCGAGCCAGGCCAGCGGGGCGTTCCAGTTGACCGCCACCTCGTTGGTCGAGTACGAGCCGATGTCGTCGATGTAGCAGGCGGCGGGCGCGCAGCCGGTCAGTTTCTCCTGCGCGACCGGGTCCTGGAGGCCGCTGTTGGCGCCGCCCGCGAGCGAGCCGGCCGGCGGGTGGGGCAGCGAGGCGTCCAACTGGTGGGCCCAGAAGCGGTGGTGCTGGTTCTGCGAGGACGTCTCGCCGTGGCCGGTCACGTACGACACGCCGAGCGCGTTACGGCCGAGCAGGTAGTCCATGGTCTCCAGCGCACCGGCGCGGTAGCGCCCGTCGCCCGTCAGCTCGCCGGCGACGGCCATGACGATCGCGTCGCCGGCGACCTCGCCGTTCGAGCCCCAGAAGTATCCGTCAGCCGGGACGGGTACGGCGTAGCCCTGGGCGGCCATCCTGGACAGATAGCCGTCGGCGGCTGCCGTCACCGAGGCCCTGATCCGGGCCAGGTCGGACGCGGGAAGCCCGTTGGGGACGGTGGCCAGGGTGAGCCGGCCGAGCGCGGCCGTGTCGGCCCAGCCGAAGCCGTACGGGCCGAAGGCGTCGGCGGAGGTGTGCCAGGACGAGGAGGTGACCGCGTCCCGGTAGGCGCTCTCGCCGGTCGTCGCGTACAGCTCGGCGGCCGCCCAGTAGAACTCGTCGGTGACCCGCGTGTCTTCGTAGGCTCCGCCGCCCGTGCTGTCCGAGCTCGGCGCGTACAGCGCGGGGTTGGCCTGCGCCGCGCTCCAGGCCCGGCGGGCGGCCGACAGGCACCTGTCGGCGTACGCGGAGTCGTACGGGCGGAAGACCCGGGCGCACTGCGCGGCGGCCGCCGCGAGGTTGAGGGTCGCCGCCGTGGACGGCCGGTGCAGCTCGCGGGGCTGCGCGTCCTGGTCGGGGCGCAGCGGCATACCGGTCCAGGCCGCGTCGTGGACCTTGTGGAAGGCCATGCCCGCGTACGGCCTTCCTTCGGGCACCTGCATGCGCATCAGGAAGTCGAGTTCCCAGCGCGCCTCGTCCAGGACGTCCGGTATGCCGTTGCCGCGCTCCGGGACGCGCAGGGTCGAGTCGCCCAGCGCCGCGTCCCCGCCCGCCCGCTTGGCCCGTTCGAAGGAGTTGACGACCAGCCAGGTGGCGATGCCGCCGTTGACCACGTACTTGCCGTGGTCGCCCGCGTCGTACCAGCCGCCCCTGACGTCCTGCGTGTAGTCGCACACGCCGGCCTGGCACGGGACGGACGTGTCGCCCTGGTTGGGCGCGACTCCGGCGTGTCCGGCCGGGCGGGCGTAGGCGGAACCCACGAGGGAGGCGTCGATCGCGATGCCGCTGCGCTGGTGGTAGAAGAACGCCATCGAGTCGGAACGCAAGGTGTCGTAGAGGTCGGCGCGGATGTCGAAGGGCGCGCTGCTGTCGCCGTCCACGGACAGGACGTATCCCGAGCCCGTGCTCCGGTACGAGGAGAAGTCGGCCACCTGGACGGACTGCCCGGAGGGGGTGTCCGCGCCGCGCGGGACGGTCGATCCGGAGGCGACCACGGCGCCGGACGCGTTCCGCAGCTGCCAGGAGAGCGCCTGCGTCGCCGTGGTGACGACGGTGGCGCGCTTGGGCCCGTCCGGCAGATAGCCGACCTGGTTGACGCGTACGGCCGTGGTCGCCGCCGTGGCGGAGGCGTCCGCGGCGGCCGGTGCGGAGACGAGACCGCCGAGGAGGAGGGTGCCGGTCAGCAGGGCGGTGGGGAGGCGTAACAAACGAGAGGGTGGCATGTGCGGCTCCTGTATGCGTCGGGAGAATCGGCAGGTCAGGTGGGAGTGGGAGCGCTCCCAGACGAGGGAAGTCCGAACACCGGTTGAGGGGGACGGAGATCTGAGCGCAGGGTAGTGATGCCCGCCCATACGGTCAACGGGATCGACGCGGTGGCGCGGGGCCGACCGCCACGCCGGGCCCGTACCCACGAGCCTTGTCGCCGCCGTACTGGCACTGTGGCTCTCGCTGACCGCCATCGGAGGAGGCTGAACCCCATGACCGTGGTCGTCTGGATCGTCGAAGGCACGTGGCGAGCCTGCGTGGACGCCGCCCGCGCCCACACCCCGGCGGACGCCGACATCGTCCTCCTGCACGTCACCCCCGCAGACGTCCCGGGCGCCGCGCACGGCGCCTTCGCCGGGCTCCTCGGCCGCGGCCACCCCACGGGGCACCGCCCGGCCGAAGGCTGGGGGCGGGACCCCGGGACGCGCCTGGAACACCTCGCCGCCACGTCCGCGCGGCAGCTGCTCCAGGACGCCGCCGACCGCCTGAGCCGCCCCTGCACGCGTACCGAACGCACCGGGCGCGTCGAGCGCGAGGTCGTCGCCGCGGCCGAGGGCAGCGACCTGCTGATCCTGGCCCGGGACGGCGACCGCACCCACCTCGGCCCGCACAGCCTCGGCCCCGCCGCACGCTTCGTCGTCGACCACGCCCCCTGTCCGGTGCTGCTCGTGTGGCCCGAACCGGCGCCGGGGCTGCCCACCATGCCGCCCCCTCCTCCGCGTCACACCGCCTGACGGCGGCGAACCGTCCCCGGTCATCGGCTGAACGTCACCGGCGGCCTCGGCCGTGACCGCCGGTCAGGACCGCGGGGCGCGCGGCTCCAACCGGAACCCGAAGCCGAGGGTGCCCGGATCGAGTGCGGTCGCGCCGCCGTCGACGGTGAGCACCGCCCCGTTCACGAACGAGGCGGCGGGCGACAGCAGCCAGGTGATGGCCTCCGCGACCTCGTGCGGCTCGCCGGGCCGCCCGGCGGGAAGAACCCGGGTCACCTCCTCGTACGCCGCTTCCAGACCGCTCCCGTCCGGACCGCTCCCGTCCAGACCGTTCCCGTCCAGGCCCGCCTCCTCCGCGAACCGGCTCATCCGGCGGTCCGCCATGTCGGTGCGCACCCAGCTCGGGCACACGGTGTTGGCACGCAGCCCCGCGCCCCCGTAGTCGACCGCGAGCGAGCGGCACAGCTGGAGCAGCGCCGCTTTGGAGGTGGCGTAGGCGGCGTTCCCGACCCCGTTGCGCAGGGCGGACACCGAGGCCACCGCGACCACCGCGCCGCGGGCGTCGAGCAGGTGCGGGAGCGCGGCGCGCAGCAGCAGGAACGGACCGGTGAGGTTGGTCCGCATGACCTCGTCCCAGTCCTCCAGGGTCACCTCGCCCACCCCGCCGCCCCGCCCGATGCCGGCGTTGAGCACCAGACCGTCGAGCCGCCCGTACGTGCCGACCACCGTCTCGACGAGCGAGGCCACCGCGGCGGGGTCCCCGACGTCCGAGGGGACGGGCAGGGCGCCGGTCTCCTCCGCGACCAGCCGCAGCGGCTCGGGGCGGCGCCCGGACACCGCCACCTTGTGCCCCGCCCGGGCCAGTGACCGGGCGGTCGCGGCCCCGATCCCCGTTCCGCCTCCGGTCACCAGGTACACGCGCTCGTCCGACATGTCCCACGCCTCTCCCGTGCCTCGTCCACCGCCCCCGTCCCGGTGATCTTAGGCATGCGCGGCGCCCCGGACCGGATCGAGCGCACTGCGGTCGCGACCACTCGGAAGGATGATGGGACCATGGAAGGGCTGCCATTCACTCCTCCCGCCGGGGCGGACGAAGGCGGGCACCTCGGCCCGCCCCGGGCCGCCCTCGCCCTGCTCGCCGCGGACGGAGTGCTCGTCGGGTGGAGCCGTGAGGCCGAGGCCCTCCTGGGATATCCGGCTTCGCAGGTACTGGGACGCCCGGCGGCGGACCTGATCGCAGGCTCGCACGGCGATCGCGACGGATCGCAAGGGCCACGGTCGGATCAGCTGCGGATCGGCGGGACGCGCAGTGCCGTCGTGGACGTGCGCCACCGCAGCGGACGCACCGTGCGTGTGGCAGTGACCCTGCATCCCCTCACCCCCGCCTCCGACGCGGTCTCATCCGGCCGGGCACCCTCCGCCGTCCTCATGGCGGCTGAGCTGGAAGGGCTTCGCTGGTGGGAGACCCGACAGGCGATGCTCCAGGGGCTCGTCACCCAGTCGCCGGTGACACTGACCATCTACGGTCCCGGGGCGCGCCTCCTGTGGGCCAACGCATCCAGCGTCCGGGAGCTCGGCGGCGACCTCACAGCCCTGCTCGGCCGCTCCATGACCGAACTCTTCCCCGGCGATGTCCTCACCACCCAGCATCTGGCGCCGCCGGAGGACCTCGTCCAGCAGATCCTCGACACCGGTGAGCCGATCATCGACGTGCATTTCCGAGGGCGCTCGCCGGCCGACCCGCGGCGTGAGCACGTCTGGTCCTCGTCCTACTTCCGGCTCCTCGACGGCCGCGGGGAGCCGGTGGGCGTGTGCGAACAGTCCATCGACGTCACCGACCACTACCGTGCGCAGCAGCGCCTCGCGCTCCTCGCGGAGGCCGGCGCTCGGATCGGCTCGACGCTCGACCTGTCCGGAACGGCAGCGGAGCTCGCCAGGATCGCCGTACCGCAGTACGCCGACGCCGTGCTCGTCGACGTGGCGGCAGAAGTGCTCGAAGGAGAGGAACCGAAGCCCGTCACGGCATGGAACCTCGTACGCGTGGCGGACTCCGACGGGGAACCGTCCCAGGTGGGTGAGACGGTCGCGTACGCCGCCGGATCGTCGCAGGCCGAGAGCCTCGCCAGGGGCCGGCCGACCACGGACGCCGCGGTCGCGCCGACACGGCTGTACGTCCCGCTGATCGTGCGGGGAACGCCGTTGGGCCTCGTCACCTTCGTGCGGGGCGAGGACTCGGAACCCTTCGACGACGGCGACCGGGCAGTGGCCGAGGAACTGGCGTCGCGGACCGCCGTCTGCATCGACAACGCCCGGCGGTACCGCCGGGAGCACACCGCCGCGTTCATGCTCCAGCGCAGCCTGCTGCCACGATCGCTGCCCGAGCTGAGCGCGGTCGAGGCGGCGAGCCGCTACCTGCCCGCCGACAGCCACCTCGGCGCCGGAGGCGACTGGTTCGACGTCATTCCGCTGTCGGGGGCACGTGTCGGACTCGTCGTGGGGGACGTCGTCGGCCACGGACTGGGGGCCGCTGCCACCATGGGGCGCCTGCGCGCGATGGTGCGCACCCTGGCCGAGCTGGACCTCGCGCCCGACGAACTCCTGGCCCGGCTGAACGATCAGGTCGGCAAGGACGCGTCGGACCAGGACGGGACAGGCGCGGACAGCAGTGGCGCCGTCGGAGCGACGTGCGTCTACGGGATCTACGATCCGGCTTCCCGGACGAGCACCTGGGCGGCGGCCGGACACCTCCCGCCGGCGGTGGTGCAGCCGCACGGCCCCGTCAGCTTCCTTCGTCTGCCGCCGGGGCCTCCGCTGGGCGTCGGACGGCTTCCCTATGAGGGCGCGGAAGTGGAGCTCGCCGAGGGAAGCCTGGTCGTCCTGTTCACCGACGGCCTGGTGGAAGCCCGGGGTCAGGGCATCGACGTGGGGTTGGACCGGTTGGCGGCCGTACTCGGCGAGCAGCGAGGATCGTCGGCCGACCGACTGTGTGCCCAGATCGTCGCGGAGCTGGCATCGGACCAGGTGCAGGACGACGCGACGCTCCTCGTCGCGCGCACCCGTGCGCTGGGCGCGCGTCAGGTGGCGACCTGGGAGCTGCCCTCGGACCCCGCGCTCGTCGCACGCGCACGCGCGATGGCAGCGGAACAGCTGGGGCGCTGGGGGCTGGACGATCTGGTCTTCACCACGGAACTGGTGGTCAGTGAACTGGTCACCAACGCGATCCGGCACGCCTCCGGCCCGATCGGCCTGCGGTTGATCCGGGACCGTTCTCTGATCTGCGAGGTCTCCGACTCGCAGCACACCTCACCGCATGCCCGTTACGCCGGCAGTGACGAGGAGGGCGGGCGTGGACTGTTCATGGTCGCCCAGCTCACCGACCACTGGGGTACGCGCTACATGCCGGCAGGGAAGACGATCTGGGCGGAACAGGCCCTGCCCACGGCCTGACGGCCACGCGCCGCGCTTCCCGCGTGGGCGGCTCGGGTCTTGGTGCCGCTCCCGTCGGCCGAGCGCGCCTGCTCGCGGCCCCCGTCAGTGCGCGAGTTCCTCCCTCTCGGCACCGCCGGACCGGGCACCGTCGCCGTCACCGTCGCTGTCCGTCTGCAGGCGTACGGCCAGGGCGGCGATGTCATCGTCGAGGCTGCCTTTGCTGTGACGGAGGAGGTCGTGGTGCAGGGCCGTGAGCAGAGCACGGGGAGGTGCGGGGGGCTGTCGACTCATCCATTCCGTCAACGGGAAGAACTCACCGTCCCGGGCACGGGTTTCGGCGACCCCGTCCGTATAGAGGAGCAGGATCTCGCCGGGAGCGAAGTCGAAGGTGTCCGCACGGTAGTGGTCACCGATCAACTCCGCGAGGCTGAGCAGGGGCGAGGGGGCGGACGGCTCGAGGACGCGGACGCTCTTCAGGCTGTGCACCAGGGGAGGCGGGTGTCCGCAGTTGACGATGGTGATGCGGCTTCCTTGATGCGGGATCTCGACGAGCAGCGCGGTGGCGAAACGTTCCATCGGCGCTTCGGGTGGATGGGCGGCGTTGTGCCGGGCGCAGCTGGCGTCCAGCCTGCGGGCGATGTCGGCCATGGAGGCCTCGCCGTGTGCCGCCTCCCGGAAGGCGTTGACGATCGCCGCAGCCGCCCCCACCGCCGGCAGGCCCTTGCCCCGCACGTCGCCGATGAGCAGCCGTACCCCGTACGGGGTGTCGACCACCTCGTAGAAGTCGCCGCCGATGCGGGCCTCCGCGGCGGCAGCGAGGTACAGCGATTCGATCTCGACGTTCCGGAAACGGTGCGGAAGGGGCCGCAGCACCACCTGCTGGGCCGTGTCGGCGACGAGCCGTACCTGAAAGAGCGTGCGCTCCCGCTGAAGCCGGACATGGCTTCCGTACGCGGCGGCCACGGTGACCGCGACGATCCCCCCGCACGTCCACCACGTCCCCAGACCGGGGAAGACGAGGCTGAGGCCGATCATCAGGAAGAGGCAGACGGTCCCGATCAGGACGGTCGGGAGGACCGGCCACATGGCGGCGGCCAGAGCCGGCGCCGCGGGCAGGAGGCGGCTGAAGGCCATCTCCGGCGGGGTGGCGTAGGCCAGGCTGGCGATCACGATGGTCAGAACCACCGGCGACAGCCGCACAAGCCTGCCGTAACCGTGGTTCCGACGGAGCCGCGGCCGTCCAGACTCGATCATGAATCCCAGAGTATCCGCGAGGGGCCCGCTCAGCGACGTGACGAGCGGGCAGAGCACCGGGCTCGCCGTGACGGGGAGACCGGAGGGAGGGGGAGCTATCGCACGGGGCGACGCCCGGAACGCCGGAATCGGACGGCCCCCAGGGCCAGCGCGGCGAGGAACACCAGCACGCCGATCACCAGGAGATAGAGAAGTCCGTGAGCGACCGCACCTACGATGCCAAGGACGATCGCAGCCACAACGAGCAGCAGTATCCAGACCATCACGGCCACTTCTTCCCACTGATCAGCGCCGGGCCAGACGGCGCTCGCCGCCGGCGCCGGGCTGGTACTCCAGTTTGTAGTGCGCGAAGACATCCGGTTCTCGCTCGGCCGGCAGCACGCCGTCGGTGTCGATGGCCGGTGCGTCTTTCACCAGGGACTTGCCGAAGGGGACCTTCAGGTAGCCAGGGCCGACCGTGGCCTCGTCGAGGGGCACGAACACCAGCCGGTGCCGCGTGGGAAGACCGACGGTCACGGTCGCGAACGACGGTTCGTCGGTCGCGGTGTCCACGTAGACCGACTCGAGCGTGCCGATCTTCTTCCCGTCCGCGTCGACGACGTCGTGCTCGCGCCACTCCCGGATGTCGGCGACGTTGATCATCGATCAGCCTCCGTTCGCTTCCCGGACTCCATCATGTGGCCGAATGTGGCATTTCGCCCGTGGGTGGTTCCGGACGACACCGAACCACGTGCGAGCGGTGCGGTCGGCGGCCGGGACTACCGAACGCGTACGGGCTCCGGAGTCCGTACGGACTCGGGCGGCAGGCTCCTGGGCTCCGGCTCGTGGCTCTCCGAAGCGCCGAACCACGCCACCGCCACCGCGCCGGTGACCGCCAGCACGAAGCCGAGGGCGGCCGGCCAGGCGAAGCCCGGGCGGGAGGCGTCTCCCAGCCACCACACACCGATCATCCCCGGCAGCACGGTCTCGCCGACCACGAGCGCCGCCGTCGCCCCGTTCACCGAGCCGACCTGCAGCGCGACCGTGTGGAGGTACATGCCGCCGAACCCGGCCACGACGATCGCGTACAGCGCCGGGTCCGTCAGGACGGTGCCCGGATCGAAGGGGGCTATGCCGTTCAGGATCCGCACCCCGACCCCGAGCGCGCCGAAGCCCAGACCCGACAGAAGACCCGCGAGGATCGCCGCCCGGGCGCCGAGCATCCGCACGAGGAGCGTGCCGCCGACCATCAGCAGCAGCGAGACCGCGAGCAGCCACCAGTGCGTGGCGACCGGGGTGCGCCCGCTGCCCTCCGGGCCCGCCGCGCTCGCCAGCAGCACCAGGGCCGAACAGACCACACCGATCGAGGTCCACTCCGCGCGGGTCAGCCGAGTGCCGAGCAACCTCACGCTCAGGACGGCCGTGATGACCAGGTTGGCGCTGATCACGGTCTGGGAGAGGAAGAGCGGGAGCAGGCGGGCGGCGAGCGCGCCGAGGCCGAAGCCGACGAAGTCCAGAATCGTGCCGGCGATGAACTCCCAGGTCATCGCAGCTTTCGCGGTCGACGACAGGCTCGGCCCGCCGTGCTGGGTGAGCTGCCCCGCCGCAGCCGCCTCGCGCCGGGCGGACCTGCGGGAGCCGAGCGCCTGCAGCACCGATCCCGTGCCGTAACAGATCGAGGCGGCGACGGCGGTCAGCAGTCCTATGAGCACCAGCAGGCTCCCTTCACACGGCGGGGGGTCGGTCCGCCCGGTTCGTTCTCCGCTTGGCAGACGTCGGATCGGGCTCCCGCGTTGCCTCCGACCTCCGACCGCGGGTGGCGCTGTCGCTGTTCCTGCGGCGGGGGCAGTGGGAGACGTCGGCGTCCCCGTCTGCCCCCACGCCGACGGCGTCGGGCTGCGCGAGCTTGTCCAGTCACCTGCGCCTGCGCCCGGTGACGCGGGGCTGGAGTTGCTGCGTACCCCCGCCTCCCCGGCATGCCCTCGAAAGGCCTCGCCCGTCGTCGACCGAACGGCGAAGCACCCCTTGTGTCAGGGAGGTTGAGCGCGTGTGCGCCGGAGGCGGGGGTGGTCGGCCGCTCTGCGGGAGCGAGATCCCTCACGGCTGGTGACGAAGGGAATTCACGAGGTAGTAATTAGGTGAATCCCAAACTGAATTACCGTCAACAGACTCGATCCCTATATTTCGATTCGATAACGAGATTCCTGGAATGGCCTGGACCTTTCGCACCTCATTTGCCAACTCGCCTTCTTTTAAAGGTAACTGAGTGTTCATCAGATCTATCAGGCAAGGTAACGGTCTGATATCTCGACGGCCATTCCTGTTTGCCCGAATTCTCCACCGTGCGCGTCTGGCAGGCTTCCGCCACCCACTCCTCCGACCAAGGATTTGAGGTGCGCATGACCAGACATCGCAGGAAGCGTGAACACAGGCGCAAGCCCAGGGGGTTGATGTTCGCCACCGTCGCCGTGGCATCAGCGGCGGTGATCACAGCAGGTGTCGCCTACGTGGGCATAGGGGGTGACGCTCAGGCAGGGACGCCCGCACGGGGCATACCCGCGCAGGCCGGCTCCGCGACGGCCCCCCTCGCGCCGGCCGCCATGCCGGCCAGGGACGAGGAACCGGCGCCCATCGTCGGGAAGCCGGCCAACGACGCCCGGCGGGGCATGGTCTACGACGGGCTCAAGGCGGCCGCCAAGGGGGACCGCTGTACGGGCGTCTACCGCACGGCCGCCGGACTGTGCACCCACGGGCCCGACGCTCCGCCCAAGGGCGTGAACATCAAGGCGGACGTGGCTCCGGCCGTGAGAGCCAAGGCGCCCGCGGCCGGACGCCCGCAGGACGCGCCCGCCGCCGACGCGGCCGGAGCCCGTACCGCGGCCGCATCGGCCCCGGAGCCCGCCGCCACGTCCGGAAGCCAGGTCGTCGCCGCGGGCCCCGCGGGCCAGACCGTCCAGTGCGACGGTGACGGCAGCACCGGCAACCGCGTGCAGGTCGTGTACGTGCACGGCTCCGACCGTGACCGGTACGCCGAGTACGCCGCCTCGTTCCGCAAGTGGGCGGCCGACGCCGACCTCATCTACGCGACGAGCGCCAAGGAGACCGGCGGCATCCGCCACATCCGCTATGTGACCGCGGCCGACTGCACGCCGACCGTCCTCGACATCGAGCTTCCGGCGTCCGCGCTCGCCGAGTTCAACGCGACCAACAGCGCGCTCGCCGACAAGGGCCTCAACCGGCGCGACCGCAAGTACATGATCTTCGCGGACACCAACGTCTACTGCGGCATCGGCACCTTCGCCGGCGACGAACGCCCGGGCCAGAACAACCAGAGCAACTTCGGCCCCTCCTACGGACGCACCGACGCCGGCTGCTGGGGCGGCCACACCGCGGCGCACGAACTGGGGCACAACCTCGGCGCGGTCAACAACAGCGCGCCCAACACCAGTCACGGCGCACACTGCACGGACGAGTACGACGTCATGTGCTACTCGGACACCCCGTACTACCCGCAGATGCGGTACGTGTGCTCCAACCAGGCCGCCGAGAACATCCTGGACTGCAACCACGACGACTACTTCCACACCAACCCCAGGGCCGGCAGCTATCTGGCCACGCACTGGAACATCGCCGACAACCAGTTCCTGATGCGGTCCGAGGGCGGTACCACCCCCGACCCGAACCCGAACCCGACCCCGACGCCGACCCCGACACCCACCAGGCAGCCCACCGGCGGACCTGACGTGACGGTCGGCCAGATCCAGTCCACCGCCGCCGTCGTGAGCTGGCCCCAGGTCGACGGCGCCGCCTGGTACCAGGTCCTGCTGAACGGCAGGCACCTGACCTGGGTGCAGTCGCAGGCGCTGCGCATCTACAACCTCCAGCCCGGCACCGAGTACAAGGTCGCCGTCTCGGTCCGCGACCGGTCCGGCCGCGACAGCGGGGCCGGACGCACGACCACCTTCCGTACGGCCGACGCGGGCGGTGGCGCGACCACCCCCGGCGCCCGCTACACCCTCGGCAACGCGGGTACCGGCATGGCCGCCGAGATCTGGGGCGGACGCTCCGCCGACGGCACCGTGCTCGTCGGCGCGCGCGCCACCGGCTACGCCCAGCAGCAGTGGCTGTTCGACGACGCGGGCAGCGGACTCGTCCGTATCCGCTCCGCCGTCTCCGGCAGGTGCCTGCAGACGGGCGGAGCCCCGGCCCAGGGCATGTGGATCGCCCAGCAGGCATGCGGCAACGCCGCCACGCAGCAGTGGAAGCTGTCCAACCGCAACGGAGCGATCACCGTGACCGACCCGAGCGGCGGCTACGCCCTGACGGTGAGCAACCGCCCGTACTACGGAAGCTGGCTGCTCGACCTGCAGCGCACCGACGGCGGTGCGACCCAGTCGTGGACGGTCCAGAAGGTCTCCTGACCTCGACCCGAACCGCGACGACGGCCTCCGGGCCGACCCGGCGCCGGTGGACGGCCACCACGGCCGTTCACCGGCGCCCCCGCACCGCACCCACGCACCAGGAGCACCGCAACGATGCGTACACACCGCGCCTTCCGCGCCGGTACGGGCCTCGGCCTTCTGCTCATGCCCTTCGCCCAGGTCCTGGCCCTGCCGGCCACCGCCCAGGCCCACGGCGACACCGTCAAGGCGGTGGTGACCGGCCAGCGTGCCGGTCATGTCACGACCGAGATCACCTGGGAGAACGACGGGGACGCCGTCGAAGAGGCCGTCGCCGCGACGGTGAACGCGACCAGCCCCGACGGATCTCGTTCCCTGGGCCCGTGGCCGCTGGTCCGCGACCCCGGGACCCGTACGGGCTGGAGCACCGTCGAGGTCCTCACGCCCGGCACGTGGAAGGTCACCGTCAACGTGGGGTTCCCCTCCCTCGGCCACGGGGAAGCGGAGATCTCGGTCCCCGTGGTCGACCCGTCACCGCCCGGTCCCCGGACGACTCCCACCACCCCCGCTCCGGTCCCGTCCGCGTCCCCCTCACCCTCCGCGAGCCCGGCGGCCGACCGGGGAGACCGTACGGTCGGGTGGTCCGTGGCCGGTCTGGCCGGGTTCGGGCTCGTCGGCGCCGTAGTCGGCGTGCTCGTACGGCGGACCCGCGCCCGCAGGGTGCAGTCTCGCCCACCGTGCCGAACGCCCGCTCCCGGCAACCCGGTTGAGCGTCTGCGCTGAGACCGGGTGAGACCGAGCGTCACCACCTCCCTGCGCAGTGGCGGCCGGCGGCTTCGGTCACAGCTCGCCCCTGTTCCGTACGGAAGCGCCGTCCGGCGGGTGTTCGCCTTCGTCGTCGGGCTCCTCGCCCATGACGGACGCCCTGGCCCGGCGCCGCTCTACAGGAATGGCTGCGCGGGTGCCGGTCCGAGCGTGGTGGTGCCGGCCGTGCGGTGGCCGAGGCCCTTGCGGTACGCGTCGAGGGCTGCCTCCACCCGGCCGGTGCGGCGCAGCAGGTCGCCGAGGAGCCGGCACAGGTCGGCGAGGTCGCCCGCAGCGCCCGCTCGCTCCAGGAGGCCCAGTGCGCGGACGTAGTGCTGCTCGGCCGCCTCGGTGTCGTGGGCGTCCTCGGCGATGATGCCCAGCAGCCGGTGGGCGGCGGCCGAGTGGACCGTGCCGCGTTCCGGGGAGAGGCCCCCGAGCACCCCCCGAAGGAGGTCCGATGCCTCCTCGGACGCGCCGCGCCGGTGCAGCACGTCGGCGAGCTCGACGGCGACCTGGCTGCTGTAGAGGGTGGCGTGGTGGGAGGCGAGCATGTCCAATGCGGCGCGCAATTCCTCCTCGGCGCGGGCGAGTTCGCCGTTCTGCGCGTATACGTACCCTCGCATCCAGCGGCAGTTGGCGAGCTCCGTACGGATCTTCAGCTGGTGGTACATCTCGGCGGCCTTGGCGAGTGAGGCGTCCGCCTCGGCGACCCGGCCCTCGGCGAGCAGGGTGCGGGCGACCGATCGATGCATCCGGGCGATCAGCGCCGGGTCCCCGGCCTGCGGGGCGAGGGCGAGCGCCAGTTCGGCGGCCTGGGCCGCGCGGGCCTGCGCGCCCATGTCCATGTAGGGGCCGATCAGGGCGGTGTGCAGCAGGAGCAGCGCGTTCGGGTCGTGGAGCCCGGCACGGTTGATCTCGTCGAGCGTGGACTCCATGAGGTAGACGGCGTAGCGGATTTCGCCGGCCAGGTAGTGGGTGACGGCACGGCCCCGGCGGGCCGGGACGCGGGCGGGCAGCGTGGCCTCGGCGAGAAGTCGCTCGGCGTGCTCGAAGTGCTCGCGGGCGGCCACGAGGTCCCCGGTGTCGAGACCGCATTCGCCGAGTCCGAGCCGAGCGGTGGCCTCTTCCTCGACGAGCCCGTGCGTCACGGCCTCCGCGAGCAGCTCGGCGTACTGGACGGCGGCCTGCTCGGCCTCGCCGAAGGCGAGGACGCGTTGTGCCTCGGTGAGCCGGAGCCGCAGGTCGGTCGCGAGGTGGGTGGGCTGTCCGGTGGCGAGTTCCTCGAAGGCGACGCCGAGGCGGTCGGCGAGATGGCGCAGCGCCTCGTCGGAGGGGCGCACCCGGCCGGCCTCGAGGGTGGAGACGTAGGCAGGCGTGTAGGAGGGCTCGGCCAGCTGTCGCTGTGTGAGTCCCCGTTCGTGCCGGAGCCGCTGCACCCTGCGGCCGATGGTCTCGGGGTCGTCCCGCTTCGCCATGCGCTCCATCATGCCAGTGCCTCCCTCTGTCGCCGCCGGTGAGAGCGCGGCCGAGACGGCTTCCGCGCTGCTCGCTCACCTGGCTCGTGCTGCCCGGGGCCTTGTGTCCCCGACGCCCAACCCCCTAGCTTAAGCCGCCAGTTAAGCATAGTTAACTCGCTGCTTGAGAGAGGTCGTCGTGCCCAGACACGGATCTACCCGCACCCGCTGGATCGTCTCCGTCGGCGCCGCGGTCACTGCTGCCGCCCTGCTCGCCGGCGCGAGCACGGCCGGCGCGAACGCGGCCGGAGCGGTGCCCGTTTCCGTCGCCGGCTCCGGCCCGGTGGCGACGCACGAGGTCGAGTACTTCGACGGCCCCGGAGCCGAGCCCCGGCACAAGAGGGTCCCGGACCGGGCCCCGGCGAGGGTCTCCGGACCCCGGTCGGCGGCCGCGCCCGACCCGACCGCCGTCGCGGTCACACCCGTCCAGGAGACCGGACCGGTCTCCGGGCGGCTCGACCTGGTCGTGATGGGCGACGGCTACACCGCCGGGCAGCAGGCCGACTTCCACGCGGACGCGCAGGCCACGCTCGACGCGGTCTTCGCCATCGAGCCGTACGCCAGTTACCGCGGCCTGTTCAACATCTGGCTGGTGGACAGCGTCTCCGCCGAGTCCGGCGTCTCCGGCGACCCGACGGCAGGGGTCGTGAAGAACACGGCCCTCGGCTCCTACTTCTTCTGCGGGGACACCGAGCGACTGATCTGCGTCGACACGTCGAAGGTCACCACGTACGCCGACCAGGCGCCGGCCTCCGACATCGTCTTCGTCATCGCCAACTCCACCAAGTACGGCGGTGCGGGCTACAGCTTCGCCACCCCGCCGGCCGGGGCGTCGTACCACGGCATCGCGACCATGTCCTCCGACAATCCGCAGTCGTACCTCATAGGTGCGCACGAACTCGGCCACTCGATAGGCCTGCTGGCCGACGAGTACCAGTACGCCGGCTACGGCGCCTACCCGTATCCCTCGTCCGACAGCGCCAACATCTCCGTCACCGCCGACCTCGGCACGAGCAAGTGGTACCGCTGGCTGGGCGAGCAGGACCCGACCGGCTCCGTGATCGGCAGCTACGAGGGCGGCGACTACTACGAGACGGGCGTCTACCGCCCGACCACCACCTCCCTCATGCGGACCCTGGCCTCCACGCAGTTCAACCACGTCGGACGCGAGGCGATGATCAAGGGCTTCTACACCTACGCGGACGCCATGACCTCGACCGTTCCGACCGGCACGCGGGTCCGCGCGACCCAGGCGCTCAGCGTCCAGCTCGCCCCGGTGTCCGGCCTGGCGAGCCCGGCCCTGGCCTGGTACGTCGACGGGAAGCACGTCGCCTGGGCCGACGGCGACCTGTCGGTGACCCCCGCCGAGCTCGGCGCGGTCCGCAGCGGCCAGCGGGTCACGGCCACGGTCACCGACACCACGGAGGCCGTCCGCGACCCCGCGGTCCGCGCGGCGACGAGCAACTCGCTGACCTGGCGTGTGCGCTGACGGCCGGTACCGCTCCGCGCAGGGCCTTTCAGGAGCGCGGGTCGCGACAACCACCCCTGCCGCTTCTTCGGCTGCGGTGCGGTGCGCGTCGACTCCTTGACCTCCCGTTGGTGCTCCACGATGCTTGTTGCGGCACGTGAAATGCGTGCCGCAATGAGCAACATTCGTCTGCTCAGGTCTCGTACCAGCCGAGGAGTGGTCATGACGCACCAGGTCCGTGCTGTCGTCGCGCGGGGCAAGGGCGCCCCCGTCAGCCTGGAGACGATCATCGTGCCGGATCCCGGCCCGGGCGAGGCGCTGGTGAAGATCGAAGCCTGCGGGGTCTGCCACACCGACCTGCACTATCGCGAGGGCGGCATCAACGACGACTTCCCCTTCCTGCTGGGTCACGAGGCCGCGGGCGTCGTGGAGTCGGTGGGGGAGGGCGTCACCGATGTCGCGCCCGGCGACTTCGTCATCCTCAACTGGCGGGCGGTGTGCGGTCAGTGCCGTGCCTGTCTGCGGGGACGGCCCTGGTACTGCTTCGACACCCACAACGCCAAGCAGAAGATGACCCTCGCCTCGACCGGGCAGGAGCTGTCCCCGGCGCTGGGTATCGGCGCGTTCGCGGAGAAGACGCTGGTGGCGGCCGGGCAGTGCACGAAGGTCGACCGGGCCGCCTCGGCCGCCGCCGTGGGCCTGCTCGGGTGCGGGGTGATGGCCGGCATCGGCGCCGCGATCAACACCGGGAACGTCGGCCGCGGCGACTCGGTCGCCGTCATCGGCTGCGGTGGTGTCGGGGCCGCGGCGGTCGCCGGGGCGAAGCTGGCGGGCGCCGCGAAGGTCATCGCGGTCGACATCGACGACCGCAAGCTGGCGACCGCCGGCCGGCTGGGCGCCACCCACACCGTCAACTCCCGTACCGCCGACGCGGTCGAGGCGATCCGCGAGCTGACCGGCGGCTTCGGCGCCGACGTCGTCATCGAAGCCGTGGGCCGCCCGGAGACGTACCAGCAGGCGTTCTACGCCCGCGACCTCGCCGGCACGGTCGTCCTGGTCGGTGTGCCCACACCGGAGATGAAGCTGGAGCTGCCGCTGATCGACGTCTTCGGCCGCGGCGGCGCGCTGAAGTCCTCCTGGTACGGCGACTGTCTGCCGTCCCGCGACTTCCCGATGCTCGTCGACCTCCATCTCCAGGGCCGCCTCGACCTGGACGCCTTCGTCACGGAGACCATCGCGCTGGACGAGGTCGAGAAGGCCTTCGAGCGGATGCACCACGGCGACGTGCTGCGTTCGGTGGTGGTCCTCTGATGGCGGCCCGTGTCGAACGCCTCGTCACCTCGGGGACGTTCGCGCTGGACGGCGGTACCTGGGACGTCGACAACAACGTGTGGATCGTGGGCGACGACACCGAGGCGATCGTCATCGACGCGGCGCACGACGCCGAGGCGATCGTCCGGGCCCTCGGCGGGCGCACCCTGCGCGCGATCGTCTGCACCCACGCGCACAACGACCACATCGACGCCGCCCCCGAACTCGCCGACCGGACCGGCGCGCCGATCCTGCTCCACGCGGACGATCTGCCGCTGTGGAAGCAGACCCACCCCGAGCGGTCGCCGGACGGCGAACTGGCCGACGGCCAGGTGCTGTCGGTGGCGGGCGCCGAGCTCACCGTGCTGCACACACCGGGACACGCACCGGGAGCGGTCTGCCTGCACGCGCCGGGGCTTGACACGGTCTTCTCCGGGGACACGCTGTTCGCCGGGGGGCCCGGCGCGACCGGCCGGTCGTTCTCCCACTTCCCGACGATCATCGACTCCATCCGGGACCGGCTGCTGAGCCTGCCGGCGGCGACGGTGGTGCGTACGGGGCACGGCGACCCGACGACGATCGGCGCCGAGGCGCCCCACCTGGACGAGTGGATCGCGCGCGGCCACTAGACACGGGCGGAGGGGGGTGGGGAGCCGCGGCTTCCCACCCCCCTCCGCCTGCCTCGCCCGTCAGCCGCCGATCTCCGCCGGCTTGACCGTCACCCACTTCCGGCCCGCGTCGACGCTCTCGCCCGCCGCCTTCTGCTCGGCGGACCGCTTCTCCTTCTCCGCCGCCAGCCGGTCGGTGTACGCCTGCTTGCGGTTGACCCACAGGCGGGCGCCGCCCGCCCTGACGTCGGAGTAGAAGAGCATCCACCAGTCGCTGGGGGAGTCGCCGGCGACCAGGACCGGCCGTTCGTACTCCGCGATGTAGTCGTGGATGCCGGCGAGCTTTCCGACGTACCAGGTTCCCGGGGTCCACAGATAGGGCGTGACGACCTGTCGCCAGTAGCGCTCGGTGCCGTACTCCGCGCCGAACGTGCCCTGCTCGATCTGCTTGCGCGCGGTGGTGAGGCGGCCGGTCTCGGGGTCCTTGAGCAGCGTCGTGACGCCGATGACGTTTTCCGGCGGGACGCCGAGGCCGTACTTCGGGTCCGACACGACCATGCGCACGAGTTCCTCGTGGGCGGCGGTCATCACGTAGACGCGGATGCCGTGTTCCTGAAGGCCGCGGATCAGCTCGCGCTGACCCGCGTAGATGTGCGGCGGGTTCACGGTGCTGTGCACCGTCTTGCCGGCGTCGTCGTAGCTGACCGGGATCGGCCTGCCGTAGGCGTACAGCTCGTCGACGTACCGCTTCAGCTCGCCGAGCGTCAGGCCCGAGAAAACCTGGGCGATCCACGGGTAGCAGACCTTGTCGTCGATCTCGCAGAGCCGGTTGTAGTAGCCGTAGAGACTCTCGCCCGCCCGGAACGGCACGAGGCGCAGCGAGGGGTCGATGGTGTCCGGCGTGAGCACGCCCTTCATTTCGAGGAAGGGCAGCAGCGACTCCTCGAGGTCGTACCGCCAGATGGTGTTGTCGGCGTCGAAGACGGCGTAACGGCCCTGGCCTTCGAACCTGCCGATGAGCTTTTCGAGCTGGTCGCCCTGTGCCTGGGGCCAGTTGGCCAGTTCGACGGCGGGCCGGCCGGAGGTGTCGGCCGCGGCCGTGACGGGTGGGACCGCGGTGGTGCGGGCGGCCGTTGCCGTGGCGCCGGTGAGGACCACCGACAGGACGGCCGCGGTCACGGCGAGAAGGGGACGAGTGGGTACGCGCATGCGGCATCGGCTCCGGGGGTCGGGAGGAGGTGAGTTGTGCGATACGCAACGCAGTGCACTGTTTGGTCCCCAGAGTGAAGTGGTGGCGGGCCTGTCGCGTCAAGGCTCGCGACCGCCTTCTTCGCCTGCCCCGCCGCCGCGTTCGACTCCTTGACAAGGTATGGGGCCCCCTCCAGACTGAGTTGCGTAAAACGCAATCCGTTTCGCTATACGCTACGCACGCGACCGAGGTGTCATGATGATTCCCGTGTGCCGACTCGCGGATCTGCCGCGCGGCGAGGCCTATCGGCTCGACATCGAGCCGCCTGTCGCGGTGTTCCACACCGAGGATGGCGAGGTCCTCGCCATCGACGACACCTGTACCCACCAGGACGCCTCGCTCGCCGACGGCTGGCTGGAAGGGTGCGAGGTCGAATGTCCGCTGCACGCCTCCAAGTTCGACCTGCGGACCGGGGCGGTCGACGCTCCGCCGGCCAAACTGCCCGTCCGGACCCATCAGGTGGTCGTCGACGACGGCATGATCTACGTGCGTCCCTCCGGGGCCGCGCCCAATCTGCCCCCCTGTGTCGCGGCCCGGCTCGGCGCCGGAGGTCCCGCGTGAGGACCGTGGCCGTCGTGGGCGCCTCCCTGGCCGGGTTGTCGGCCGCGCGTGCGCTGCGGAAGCAGGGCTACGACGGGCGGCTGGTCCTCATCGGGGACGAACCGCACCGCCCGTACGACCGGCCGCCGCTGTCCAAGGCGTTCCTCGCCGGCCGCGTCGGCGAGGCCGACCTCGCCCTTGAGGCGGACGGAGAGGATCTCGGCGCCGAGTGGCTGCTGGGCGTCCGGGCCACCGGGCTCGACCGCGCCGACCGCTCGGTGCGGCTCGCGGACGGCCGTGCCGTGCGGGCCGACGGCATCGTCATCGCCACCGGAGCGGCGGCGCGCGTCCTGCCCGGGAGCGAGGGCCTCGCCGGGGTCCACACCCTGCGCACCCTGGACGACGCCCGCGCCCTGCGGGACGAACTGGCCCGCGGCGGACGACTGGTGGTGATCGGCGGCGGCTTCATCGGCGCCGAGGTCGCCTCCACCGCGTACGCCCTCGGCCTCGACGTCACCGTGATCGAGGCGGCTCCCACCCCGCTGGCCGGTCCGCTCGGCGAGACCATGGGGGGCGTCGTCTCCGCGCTGCACGCCGACCACGGCGTACGGCTGCTGTGCGGCGTGGGCGTCAAGGGGCTGAGCGGGGAGCGCCGGGTGGACGCCGTCCTGCTGGAGGACGGCCGCAGCGTGCCCGCGGACACCGTCGTCGTCGGCGTGGGCGCCCGCCCCTGCGTCGAATGGCTGGAAGGTTCCGGCGTCGCCCTCGACAACGGCGTGACGTGCGGCGCCGACGGCCGCACCAGCCTGGCCGGGGTGGTCGCCGTCGGCGACTGCGCCAACTGGTACGACCCGCACACCGGAAGGCACCGCAGGGTCGAGCACTGGACCGGTGCGCTGGAACGGCCCGCCGCCGCCGTGGCCACGCTGCTCGCGCACAGTGCGACGGAACCGGGCGTGCCCCGGCCGCCGTACTTCTGGTCCGACCAGTACGGCGTGAAGATCCAGTTCGTCGGCCACGCCGCCGGGGCCGACAGCGTCACGGTCGAGGAAGGCGCCACCGACGAGCGCAGCTTCCTCGCCGTCTACCGGCGGGCCGGCACGCCGGTCGCCGTGCTCGGGATGAACCAGCCGCGGCTGTTCACCCGCTGGCGCAAGCAGTTCACCGCGTGAACGACCCCTCTACGACGTTTCCCGAGGAGTGCACCGTGACTTCGACCAGCCTGCCGGACAGCCTGATCGCCACCCTCCCCGGCTCCTCCTACACGGATCCGGCGATCTTCGCCCAGGAGCAGGAGCGCATATTCGAGACCATGTGGTTCTGCGTCGCGCGCGCCTCGGAACTGGCGAAGCCCGGCGCCTTCCGCACCGTCGACGTGGGCCGCGAGAGCATCCTCGTCACCCGCGCGAGGGACAACTCCATCCGTGCCTACTTCAATGTGTGCCGGCATCGCGGAGCCAAGCTCTGCACCGAGGAGACCGGCGAGGTCAAGCGGGCCTTCCAGTGCCCGTACCACGCCTGGACGTACGACCTGAACGGCAAGCTCGTCGCCGCGCCCAACCTCACCAAGATGCCCGACGTCGGCCGCACCGAGTACGGCCTGGTGAGCGTGGCCGTCCGGGAATGGCTCGGATACGTCTGGGTCTGCCTGGCGGAGAACCCGCCCTCCTTCGAGGAGGACGTCATCGGCGCGGCCGTCACCCGCCTCGGCGACCTGGAGTCGATCGAGCGCTACGGCGTCGAGAACCTCTCGGTCGGCAGGCGGATCGTCTACGACGTCAAGGCCAACTGGAAGCTCATCATCGAGAACTTCATGGAGTGCTACCACTGCGCCACGATCCACCCCGAACTCACCGAGGTGCTCCCCGAGTTCGCGGACGGCTACGCGGCCCAGTACTACGTCGGCCACGGCGCCGAGTTCGGCGAGGAGATCCAGGGCTTCACCGTCGACGGCTCCGAGGGTCTTGACCGCATCCCCGGGGTGACGGAGGAACAGGACCGCCGCTACTACGCGATCACCGTCAAGCCGCAGGTCTTCATCAACCTCATCCCCGACCACGTCATCTTCCACCGGATGTACCCGGTGGCCGCCGACCGCACGATCGTGGAGTGCGACTGGCTCTATCTCCCGCACGTCGTCGAGAGCGGCAAGGACATCAGCCGCTCCGTCGAACTCTTCGACCGGGTCAACCGCCAGGACTTCGACGCATGCGAGCGCACGCAGCCCGGCATGAGCTCCCGCATGTACGCCAAGGGCGGCGTGCTGGTGCCCAGCGAGCACCACATCGGGGCCTTCCACGACTGGGTGAACGAGCGCCTGGGCAACCCGCAGGGGTGACTCAGCCCATGTAGCCCATCCGGTGGCTGATCTCCTCCGCACCCTTGAGCAGCACCGGGGAGAGCTCGTGCAGGCGCTCCTCGGTGAAGCGGTACGAGGGCCCGGACGCGCTGAGCGCGGCGATGACCGTGCCGTCCCGGCCGCGGATCGGGGCGGCCATCGCGTGCAGGCCGATCTCCAGCTCCTCCAGGGTCCACGCGTAGCCGCGCTCGCGGGCCTCGGCGAGGTTCTTCTCCAGCTTCGTCCTCGAGGTGAGGGTGTGCGGAGTGGACTTCTTCAGGCCCGCCTCGGCCAGCAGCGCGGCCCGCTCCTCGGCGGGCAGGTGGGCCAGCAGGATCTTGCCGCTGGAGGTGGCGTGCAACGGGGTCAGCTGGCCGACCCAGTTGTGCGCGGTGACGGCACCCGGGCCGCGTACCTGGCAGAGGTTGATCGCGTAGTGCTCCTGCATGACGGCGATGTTGACCGTCTCGCCGATCTCCTCGGCGAGACGCTCGCAGACCGGGCGGCCCTGCTGGGTGATGTCGATGCGTCCGGTGACCGCACCGGCCAGCCGGACGATCCCGAAGCCGAGCCGGTACTTGCCCCGATCGCCCGCCTGCTCCACCAGGCCGCGCGCCTCCAGGGCGCCGAGCAGGCGGAACGCGGTGGACTTGTGGACGTCGATCTCGGCGGCCACCTCGCTGACGCCCGCCTCGCCGCGCTGGGCCAGGATCTCGAGGACGCTGATGGCGCGGTCGACCGACTGCACTCCACCGGCCGGCGAGTTCGACGCTTCGCTGTCTTGGCTGTGGTTGCTCATGGCGAAACTATACGCGCGGTAAACAACGTCGTCGCAAGCTTCGAACCCCGAATGTAAACCCTGCAAGTTGCGTTGTTCGCAACCTGGTGCGCATTGCGATACCGGATTAGCATGCCCCGCATATCTACGGCGCGAGCGAGACGAGGCACTATGGCTCCCCTGCAATACGACTTCGTCATTGTCGGCGGCGGATCGGCCGGCAGCGCACTGGCGAACAGGCTCTCCGCGGACCCGGCGAACCGGGTGCTGGTACTGGAGGCCGGCCGCTCCGACTACCCGTGGGACGTCTTCATCCACATGCCCGCGGCGCTGACCTACCCGATCGGCAACCGCTTCTACGACTGGAAGTACGAGTCCGAGCCCGAGCCCCACATGGGCGGCCGGCGCGTCTACCACGCGCGCGGCAAGGTGCTCGGCGGCTCCAGCAGCATCAACGGCATGATCTTCCAGCGCGGCAACCCCATGGACTACGAGCGCTGGGCCGCCGACCCCGGCATGGAGACCTGGGACTACGCCCACTGCCTGCCGTACTTCCGGCGGATGGAGAACTGTCTCGCCGCCGACCCGGACGACGAGTTCCGCGGCCACGACGGCCCCCTCGTCCTCGAACGCGGTCCCGCGACCAACCCGCTCTTCGACGCCTTCTTCAAGGCCACCCAGGAGGCGGGCTACGCCCCCACCGACGACGTCAACGGGTACCGGCAGGAAGGCTTCGCCAAGTTCGACCGCAACGTCCACCGCGGCCGCCGCCTGTCGGCCTCCAAGGCGTACCTCAAGCCGGTCAGGAAGCGGCCCAACCTCACCGTCAGGACCCGCTCGCTCGTGACCCGCGTGCTCTTCGAGGGCAAGACGGCCGTCGGCGTCGAGTACCAGCGCGGCAGGGGCGCCCTCCAGCAGGTCCGCGCCAAGGAGGTCATCCTCTGCGGCGGCGCGATCAACTCCCCGCAGCTGCTCCAGCTCTCCGGTGTCGGCAACGCGAAGGAGCTGAGCGCCCTGGGCATCGACGTCGTCCACGACCTGCCGGGCGTCGGCGAGAACATGCAGGACCACCTGGAGGTCTACGTCCAGTACGCCTGCAAGCAGCCGGTCTCCATGCAGCCGTACATGGCGAAGTGGCGGGCCCCCTTCATCGGCCTGCAGTGGCTGTTCCGCAAGGGCCCGGCCGCCACCAACCACTTCGAGGGCGGCGGCTTCGCCCGCAGCAACGAGGACGTGGACTACCCCAACCTGATGTTCCACTTCCTGCCCGTCGCGGTCCGCTACGACGGCTCCTCGCCGGCCGGCGGCCACGGCTACCAGGTGCACGTGGGCCCCATGTACTCCGACGCCATCGGCTCCGTGAAGATCAAGAGCAGGGACCCGCGCGAGCACCCGGCGCTGCGCTTCAACTACCTCTCCACCGAGCAGGACCGCCGGGAGTGGGTCGAGGCCATCCGCGTCTCCCGCAGGATCCTCGGCCAGCCCGCGATGGCCCCGTACAACGACGGGGAGATCTCGCCCGGCCCCAAGGTCGAGACGGACGAGGAGATCCTCGCCTGGGTCGCCAAGGAGGGCGAGACCGCCCTGCACCCGTCCTGCACCTGCAAGATGGGCACCGACGAGATGTCCGTCGTCGACCCCACCAGCATGCGCGTGCACGGCCTGGAAGGCATCCGCGTGGTCGACGCGTCGGTGATGCCGTACGTCACCAACGGCAACATCTACGCGCCGGTGATGATGATCGCCGAGAAGGCCGCCGACCTGATCCTCGGCAAGGAGCCGCAGGCGCCGTCGAAGGCCGCGTACTACCGCCTCCGTGACGCCCGGAAGCAGGTCGGGTAGACCTTGGCCACCGCCGGACTTAGGGCGCTCCTGGACAGTGTCCGCTACGAGGTGCTGCCCGCCAAGGCGACCGAGGACAAGGTCCTCGCCCATGTGCCCCGTGACGTCGTCGTCACCGTGACGGCGTCGCCGGTCAAGGGCCTGGAACCGACCCTCGACCTCGCCGGGCGGCTCGCGGCGAGCGGTTACCGCGTCGTCCCGCACGTGCCCGCGCGGCTGCTGCGGGACGAGGCGCACCTGAAGGACGTCGTCGCTCGGCTGCGCGAGGCGGGCGTGGACGACGTCTTCGTCCCCGCGGGCGACGCCGATCCGCCGGCCGGCGCCTACGACGGGGCGCTGCCGGTGCTGCGCGGGCTGAGCGAGCTGGGCAGGCCCTTCGCCCGCGTCGGCGTCACCGGCTATCCCGAGAGCCATCCGCTCATCCACGACGACGTCACCATCCAGGCCATGTGGGACAAGCGCGAGCACGCCACGTACATCGTGAGCAACCTCTGCTTCGACCCGCGGGTGCTGGGGGAGTGGATCGCCCGGATACGGCGACGGGGCGTCACCCTGCCCGTCCACCTGGGCGTCGCGGGGCCCGTGCAGCGGGCGAAGCTGCTGGCGATGGCGACGAAGATCGGCGTGGGCGAGTCGACGCGCTTCCTGACCCGGCACGCCTCGTGGTTCCTGCGGTTCGCGACGCCCGGCGGGTACTCGCCCGACAGGCTGCTGGCGCGCGGCGAGGCGGCGCTCACCGCGCCGTCGGCGGGGGTGGCCGGGCTGCACCTGTTCACGTTCAACCAGATCGCGGAGACGGAACGGTGGCGACGTGCCGTGATCGATCGGCTCGGAAGCTGAACGCGGGCGTCGTACGCGTGAGGGGGCGGGGGTGGTTGTCCCTCCCCCCCCCC